>JAEZTD010000308.1 GCA_023443705.1 Bacillota bacterium
GTATAATACGTATATACTTAACAACAAGATCGTTGGTGCGTAACGAGAAAGAGAGGGTGTAACATGGCAAGGCTGAGCGATATCGAGGGCATCGGCGGGGTGTACGAGGGCAAGCTCAACGCGGCGGGGATTGAGACGGTGGAGGAGTATCTTTCGGCCTGCCGCACGCCCGCGAACCGGGAGGCGCTGTCGGAAAGGACGGGCATCTCTTTGGCGCTGATTCTTGAGTGGGCGAACCACGCGGATCTGTACCGCATCAAGGGCATCGGCAGCGAGTACGCCGACCTCCTTGAGGAGGCCGGCGTGGATACCGTGCCGGAGCTGGCGCAGCGGAACCCCGAAAACCTTCACAAGAAGCTCAAGGAGATCAACGACGAAAAGGAGCTGGTGCGCAGGCTGCCCAGCGAGGGCGAAGTGGCGGACTGGGTCGCGCAGGCGAAAGAACTGCCCAGGACGCTGACGTATTAGCGTTCGCGCGTAAGGCGCTGAATTGCTTGCGTTGCGGGCGTACATTCCGGATTTAAGGCGCGGGGCACAGTTGCCTCACGCCTTAGGCTGTGCGCATAATAGTGACCATAAGAATTATAATATACAAAAACAGATCAAATAATGCCTCAAAAGAATTGATTAGTTCGGTGTTACGTTCTATAATTGAATGTGGGATCGAAAGGAGGCGATTTTATACTTGCGCATATCCGCAGTTCGGACGCAGCGCGCCAAACCCTGCAGGAGCACGTGCGGTCCGTGGCTCTCCTGGCGGAAAAGTCACTGACGCCGCTGGGTCTCGGGCAAACGGCACGGCTCTCCGGGCTTCTGCACGACTTCGGCAAGGGCACATCGGGCTTTCGCGACTACCTGATCTGGTGCCACGCCCACCCCGGTGAGCGAAGATCTGGGCCTTCCCACGCCCCCGCCGGCGCGGTCTACACCCACGAGCGGTGGTTCCATGGAGATTACTGGCAGAAGCTGACGGCGCAGGTCGTCTCGATGGCGGTTTACGGGCACCACGCCGGGCTTCCGGATTGCCTGAATGCCGAAGGGCAGTCTCCTTACCTGAACGCCCTCGGCGAGGACGTGAAGCGGGATATTCACTATCGCGAGGCGAGGAATTACTTCCTCTCGGAGGTCGCGGGCGAGGAAGAACTGGACGCGCTGTTTGAATCGGCCTGGGGCGAGGTGCGCGCTTTTCTCGATCGCGGGGACAGGCGCGGCCACCACTTCGCGGCGGGGATGCTCTCCCGGCTGCTCCTGAGCGCGGTGGTGGACGCCGACCGGTGGGATTCCGCCGCTTTCGAGCGCGGCGAAGCGCCGTCGCTGCCCGAGGAAGACCCGCCGGACTGGCCTCGGCTCCTCGGCGCGCTTGAAGGCTGGATGGTGGAAAGGTTCACGAAAAAATCCCATGTCAACGACGTCCGCGCAGAGATTCTCAAAGCCTTTGTGGGCGGCGCGGCACAACCCCAAGGCATTTTCACGGCCACCGTGCCCACCGGCGGCGGCAAGACGCTGGCCAGCCTTCGCTTCGCCCTCGCCCATGCGGCGAAGGAATCAAGCGCGAAAATCCCCGGTCAAAGTAGTCTGCGCCGCGTCTTTTACATCATTCCCTACAACACCATTCTGGACCAGAACGCCGCGGTCATCCGCGAGGCGCTGGGCGGCTATGACATATTGGAGCACCACAGCGGCGTGACGCGGGACAGCGAAGAGGAATACGCCGCCCACCGCCGCCTGACGGAGCGCTGGGACGAGGGCATCATTCTGACTTCGATGGTGCAATACCTGAACACCCTCTTTCGCAAGGAGAACACCGACGCCCGGCGCATGCGCGCGCTGGCGGGCTCCGTCCTCATATTTGACGAGGTTCAGGCACTGCCCAAGAACTGCACGCGCCTGTTTGAGGAGAGCCTGAAGTTTCTGGTGGAAAACTGCGGCTGCACCGCGCTGATACTGACCGCCACACAGCCCAGCTTGAACATCGAGCGGCGGGAGCTGATCCCCAACGTGCCCGCGCTTTTCGGCGCGCTACGACGCGTCCGGTACGTGGAAGAATCCCGAGTTCCCCGGGGCAACGAACGGGCCGCGGCGGACCTCGCCGCGCTCTACCAAGAACACCGCGCGGTGCTTTTGGTGGTCAACACCAAACGGGTGGCGAGGGACATCTTCCGGCGTGTCCGCGAACTCGCGGGGCCGGAAGCCTGGTGCGCCCACCTGTCGACCGAAATGTGCCCGGCGCACCGGCTGGAAGCGCTGGCGGAAATCCGGGCGCGCCTCGACGCAAAAAAGCCGGTGCTCTTAATCTCCACGCAGCTTATCGAGGCCGGTGTGGACCTCAGCTTTCCGGTGGTGGTGCGCAGCCTCGCATCGCTGCCCAGCGTGATTCAGGCGGGAGGGCGCTGCAACCGAAACGGGGAAGCGTCCCTCGGCACGGTATACATCTGGAAGCTTCAGGAGGAGAGCCTGGACAGGCTGACCGAAATCCGGAAAGGGCAGGAGATTTCCGACGAGATCCTGCGCCATCTCGAAACGAACCCTGGCGAGCCCGGCGACCCGGCGGTCATCGCGCGATACTTCGACAAGGAGCGCAAGGAATTCGCGAAGGACCTGGCCTACCCGTACAAAGAGGACGGGTGGGAATCAAACTTCGTCGAGATGCTTTCCCGGAACGAAAAATGCGCCAATGCAGCCAAGGATCGCCTGGACGATCCGCTCCCCGGCCTCGCGATCCGCCAGCGCTTCCGCGCGGCGGGAGAGCACTTCAAAGTCATTGACGCGCCCACCCGGAGCGTCCTCACACCCTGGCGGGTGGGCGAGGAGATCATCTTGGCGCTTGCCGCCGCTCCGTCCATGAAGGATGAAATCGCGCTCCTCCGCCGCGCGCAGCGTTACAGCGTCAACCTGTATGAGCATGCGTTTCGGGGGCTCGAGGCCCGGGGCGCGCTGTTTAGCCTGGGCGAAACCGGCGCCATCGCGCTGAGAAAGGAGTTTTACGACGGCGCGACCGGCGTGCGCCTCGAAGGCGGGGAACTGGACTATCTGGAGATCTGACGGGAGGTGAGCAATTGAAACACAGAAATCAGGTGGAGTTCAAGGTCTACGGCGAATACGCGCTGTTCAGCGACCCGGTCACGCGCCTGGGCGGGGAGAAGTTCTCCTATCAGGTGCCGACCTACCAGGCGCTCAAGGGCATCGCGGAGAGCATCTACTGGAAGCCCACGTTCATCTGGGTCATCGACGAGGCGCGCGTGATGAACGCCATCCGCACCGAGGCGAAGAACATCCGCCCCATCAACTACACGGACCCGGGCAACACCCTCTCGGTATACACCTACCTTCGCAAGGTGTGCTACCACGTCCGTGCCCACTTCGTCTGGAATGAGCACCGGTCGGAACTCGAAGGCGACCGGGACGAGCACAAGCACCACAATATCGCGCGGCGCATGATCGAGCGGGGCGGGCGGCGGGACATCTTCCTCGGCACCCGGGAGTGCCAGGGGTACGTGGAGCCCTGCGACTTCGACGAAGGCGAGAGCTTCTACAAGGAATGCGGCCGGCTGGACTTTGGGCTGATGGTGCACGGCTTCGACTACCCGGACGAGACGGGGCGGGACATGCTTTCGGTAAGGCTGTGGCGCGCGTACATGGAAAACGGCCTTATTCGCTTCCCGACCCCCGGCGAGTGCGATCCGAAGCTTACGCGGGACATCCGCCCGATGAAGGCCAAGGCCTTTGGCGACGGAAACTTCTCCGGCCTCGGGGAGGAAGGTCTCATCGATCTATGGAAGGGAGGCGTTTCGGATGGGCTGGATGCAGAACCTGTGCCAGACCTATGACAACATGCTGGGCTCCGACGCCTTCACGGACGGCGATCACCCGCTGGTGCCGGCGGGCTTTATCGAAAAGAAGGCGGCCATCCACGTCACGCTGACGGCGGCGGGCGGCTTCGCCCACGCGGTGCGCTTTGAAAAGGGCGAAGAAACCCAGGTCGTCCCCAGTTCTCCCGAGGCGGAGGGGCGCACCATAAAACCCTTTCCCTATCCGCTTTGCGAGCAGCTCCGGTACGTGGCGGGGGACATTTGCGAGGGAGAAAATCTCTTCTACGACCTTTACATCGAGGAACTCTCCGACTGGTGCGCCCAAGCGGACGCGCCGCCCAAGCTCGCGCTGCTCCGGGACTATCTGACGCAGAAGCGCCTGATGCGGGACATGGTGGCTTCCGGCTTTTCCGTGGACGCGGAGAAGGACCAAAAGGGGATCGTATGCTTCTCCGTCCAGAGCTACGAAACAGAGGAGACGGCCCTCTGGCGGCGGGCGGACGTTCAGGAAAGCTGGCTTCGGCGGCTCAGCGAACGCATGGGCGGCGCCGCGCTCTGCTACGTGGCGGGCGAACCGCTCCCCGCGCTGGAAAACCATCCGAAGCTGCAGGGCAATGCCAAGCTGATCTCCGCCAAGGACGACAAGACGGTTTTTCAGTACCGTGGGCGCTTTGAGGATCCTGCTCAGGCGGTTTCAGTCAGTTTTGATGCGTCGATCAAGGCCCACAACGCGCTGATCTGGCTTCTGAAGCGCCAGGGCTTCGACCGCTACGGCATGAAGGTGGTGGCGTGGTCGACCGGCGGGCGGGAAGTGCCTTCCCCCGTGGAGGACGACGATTTCGGCTATCTGGACGAGGAGGCCGTCCGACAGGCGGACACCTTCGAAGCCTACGGCCGCGTCATCGCGGAGGCCACCAACGGCCTTATCCGGGATCTGGGCGTCTGGAAGAAGGAGCGGACCGACCGTGTGGTGATCCTCGGCCTCGAAGCCGCCACCACCGGCCGCATGTCCATCAACTACTATCAGGAGATGCCCGGCGGCGAGTACGCCCAGCGGCTCGAGCGATGGTTTCGCGGTTGCATGTGGGAGGCGCGCCGGATCGAGGGGCCGAAGGAAAACCGCCGGATGGCGACGCATTTCTTTACGCCATCGCCCCTCGAAATCGCCACCGCCGTGCTGGGAAAGTCCGCCACCGACATCGCCCGCGGCGACATGCGCGGCGACAAGGCCGCAACCAAGCTGATGCGCCAGCTGCGGCTGCGGCTGCTCCGGTGCGTCGTGGACGCTTCGCCGCTGCCCCACGACATCGTGCTGAGCGCCGTCCGCCGCGTAAGCGCGCCCCGGGGCTTTACCAACAAGGACGGGCGCTGGCTGGAGTACGAATGGCGGCTTTCGCTTTCGGTGGCCTGCGCGCTTTTTCGCATGCAGCAGGTGGGACAAGGGAAGGAGGGATACGACGTGGGACTCAACGAAAAGTGCAGCGACCGCGACTACCTGTACGGGCGCTTGCTGGCGCTTTGCGACATGGTCGAGTACAGCGCGATGGACAGGGACGCGCTCCGGCAGACCAACGCCATAAGGTACATGCAGATGTTCCAGCAGCGCCCCTTTGAGATGTGGCCGAGGCTCCAGATTCTGGTTCGGCCCTACATGTCAAAGCTCAGCGACAAGGGCGGATTCTACAGAAAGCTCATCGGCCAAGTCGAAATGCTCTTCAACGAAGAAGACAGAAAATCCGAACAGCCCCTCGGCGGGTTTTATCTCCATGGCTACTACTGCCAGCGCCAGGCGCTGTTCACCAAAAAGGAAGAGGCGAAAGGAGCGGAAAACACATGACGCTGAACAACAAGATTGATTTTGCGCTGGTCTTTACCGTCCGCAACGCAAACCCGAACGGCGACCCCTTGGATGGCAACCGCCCCCGGACGACCTATGACGGCCTGGGCGAGGTTTCGGACGTCTGCCTGAAGCGGAAAATCCGCAACCGGCTGCTGGATGAGGGCGAATCGATCTTCGTCCAGTCAGACGACCGCAGGAGCGACGGCTTCCGCTCGCTGAAAGAGCGCGCCGACGCCCAGCCGGAGCTGCGCGCCCTCGCCCAGAAGGGCCTGAGGCAGGAGTACGGAAAAAAGGCCTGCGAGCTCTGGTATGACGTGCGCGCCTTCGGCCAGGTTTTTGCCTTCAAAAAGGGCAAGTCCGGCGAGGACGAAAGCGACGCCGTCTCCATCGGCATCCGCGGCCCGGTGTCCATCCAGCACGCCTTCAGCCTGGAGCCGGTCACCGTGACCAGCTCCCAGATCACCAAGTCCGTTAACCTGGAGACCGGCGCGGACCCGGACAAAAAGGGCTCCGACACCATGGGCATGAAGCACCGGGTGGATTCCGGCGTGTACATGACCTTCGGCGCCGTCAACGTGCAGTGCGCGCAGAAGACCGGCTTCTCCGAGGAAGACGCCGAAAAGCTCAAGGAAGCGCTGCGCACGCTGTTCCGAAACGACGCCACCTCCGCCCGGCCGGATGGCAGCATGGAAGTCACCAAGCTCGTCTGGTGGCGGCACAACTGCCCGAACGGACAGTACTCTTCCGCAAAACTGCGCCGCACGCTGACGGTCTCTGGAGACGGGCTCTCCGTCACCACGGAGGACCTTCCCGGCCTCACCCCCGAGGTCATCGACGGTGAATGACGACCGGGACTTTCTGATGCTCTCCGGGCTCAACCACTTTCGCTTCTGCCGGCGGAGCTGGGCGCTGGTGCACATCGAACAGCAGTGGGCTGAAAACGCGCTGACGCTGGAGGGCCACTACCTGCATGAACTTGTCCACGACGAGGGCTTTACCGAAAAGCGGGGCTCCTTGCTTTTGTCCCGCGGGATGCCCGTACGGTCGCAGGCGCTTGGGATTACCGGCGCCTGCGACATGGTGGAGCTGACCCAGGCGGAGGACGGTGTTCCCATCGAAGGGCGGCCGGGGCGGTGGAAGGTCTACCCCGTCGAGTACAAGCGCGGCCGCCCGGATCCAACCGGTGCGCACGAATGGCAGCTGTGCGCTCAGGCGCTGTGCTTGGAGGAGATGTTCGTGACCGATATCCCCGAAGGCGCGGTCTACTACGGCGAGATGCGCAGGCGCGTGAAGGTGCCCCTGACGCCCGAACTGCGCGCCGAGGTGCGCTCGGCCATCCGCGAGATGCATGGCCTCGTCGAGCGCGGCCACACGCCCAGAGTATCCCCGAAAAAGGCCTGCGGCGGTTGCTCGCTGAAGGAGATTTGCAGGCCGGACCTCATGAAGGCCGCCTCCGCTGCGGAATACGTGGCAGGGGTGCTCGCGGAGGAAACGCTATGAAGCGGCTGAACAACACGCTCTACGTTACGAACCCCGAAGCATGGCTTTCGCTGGACGGCGAGACCATCCTCGTCCAGAAGGGGGAAGAGACCCTCGGCCGCGTGCCCCTCATCAACCTGGACGGGGTGGTGTGCTTCGGCTACCGGGGCGCGAGCCCCGCGCTGATGGGCGCCTGTGCCGAGCGGGGCATCGACCTAAGCTTTCTTACGCCCCACGGGCGCTTCCTGTCCCGCGTCGCGGGGCCGGTGCGCGGCAATGTGCTGCTTCGCAAGGCGCAGTACGAATGGGCGGCTCGGCCGGAGCGGGCGCTGCCCCTCGCCAGAATGTTCCTGACCGGAAAGATCGTCAACGCGCGCTGGCGGCTGGAGCGGGCGAAGCGGGACCACCCGCAGCGCGTGGACGCCGAAGCTGTCCGCGCCGCCGTGGAGGAGATGCGCTCCGCGCTGTCCCTCCTCGGCGCGGCTGATTCTGTCGAATCGCTGATGGGCCTCGAGGGCATCGCCGCCAAGGCCTACTTCGGCGCGTTCAACCACACCATCCTGCGCGGCGAAAGCGCCTTCCGCTTCGACGGGCGCAGCCGGCGGCCGCCGATGGACCGCGTCAACGCGCTTCTAAGCTTCGCGTATTCGCTTTTGACCGGCGAAATCGCCGGCGCGCTGGAGGGCGTCGGCCTCGATCCCTATGTCGGCTTTCTGCACCAGTTGAGGCCGGGGCGCATGTCGCTGGCGCTGGATCTTTTGGAAGAGCTGCGCGCGCCGGTGGCTGACCGGTTTGCCGTGACGCAGATCAACCTGGGTGTCGTCGTCGCGGACGATTTTTCACAGAAGGAAAACGGCGCCTTCTACCTGAAGGACGATGCCCGCAAGCGCTTTCTCGCCGCATGGCAGAAATTCAAGCAGGAGCCGCTGACACATCCCTTCCTGAAGGAGAAAATCCAGTGGGGGCTCGTGCCCCACGCGCAGGCGCTGCTGCTCGCGCGGCACATCCGAGGCGATCTGGACGCATACCCGCCGTTTTTCTGGAAATGAGGGGGACGCATGCTCGTACTCGTGACCTACGACATCAACATTACCTCGCCGGAGGGGCAGCGCCGCCTGCGCAGGGTCGCGAAGCATTGCGTCGCCTGCGGCATACGCGTGCAGAATTCCGTGTTCGAGTGCCGCGTGGACAACGCCCAGCTCACCAGGCTCAAGCACGCGCTGCTCAAGGAAATCGATCCGGAGCGGGACAGCATCCGCTTTTATCGCCTCGGCGAAAATTTCTCCGGGAAGGTGGACCACTTCGGCGTGGAGCGCGGATTGCAGATGGACGAACCGCTGATACTCTAGCGGGGAACTCTGCAGTTGCCGGGATCGCCCGCGCAGAAGCCGGTCTGTACACCCGAAGCGCGGGAGAGCGCGGAGAAGGGCAATGGCGCTTTATGGCGGCGTGCCGATGGTCAGGCGAAACGGCGGTTGGGTGCGATAAGTGGTTTAGCGGCCCGTGCCCGTTTCAGAGCAGAGCGTGCCTGTGCGTGCGAACGTCAAGCACACATCGCTTTGCGGGCAGGTTCGCACCTGTTTTTCTCGGTTTTACCCCCCGTTGTGTGCCGATCCGGCCATTCAGGCGTAGGAACGGCTGCCGATATGGAGGGTTTGAACAAAAGGATTGCCGGGAACTAAGGCAGTCCTGCTGTCGCGCCCCTCGTGGGCGCGTGGATTGAAATTTATGACCTGCTGGGCAACGTCACGACGTGGACGGTCGCGCCCCTCGTGGGCGCGTGGATTGAAATACTCGGTCGCGTTCCTCGGCGCGCTTGCCGGAGTGTCGCGCCCCTCGTGGGCGCGTGGATTGAAATAACATCCGTCACGCCATGCCACACGCCCGTTGTCGTCGCGCCCCTCGTGGGCGCGTGGATTGAAATTCCTTCTCCCGGTGTTTCGCCCCGCCGGGAGGGCGTCGCGCCCCTCGTGGGCGCGTGGATTGAAATAGTCAAGAACAGGTTGATTTGCCCAAAGTCACACGTCGCGCCCCTCGTGGGCGCGTGGATTGAAATAAATTCAACACCAACGCCCTTCTCCGCGGCGACGTCGCGCCCCTCGTGGGCGCGTGGATTGAAATATCAGCCCGTCGAACCCAATCTTTGAGCTGATGCCGTCGCGCCCCTCGTGGGCGCGTGGATTGAAATTTTAACGGTGCCGACGATGCCGTAATCCGTCCCCGTCGCGCCCCACGTGGGCGCGTGGATTGAAATAGTCAGGAACAGATTGACCTCCCGAGAGTATCCGTCGCGCCCCTCGTGGGCGCGTGGATTGAAATTCCTTCTCCCGGTCTTTCGCCCGGCCGGGAGGGCGTCGCGCCCCTCGTGGGCGCGTGGATTGAAATAAAAAAGCGTGGGACGCATCAGTCGAGTTTGAGGTCGCGCCCCTCGTGGGCGCGTGGATTGAAATTCCGACAAAACGTCCAGCAGCCCAACCAGCACGCGTCGCGCCCCTCGTGGGCGCGTGGATTGAAATGACATCCTGCGCGAAAAAACGATCAGCGTCGAGTGTCGCGCCCCTCGTGGGCGCGTGGATTGAAATCGCATCTATTCGTCGAAACTCACCGACACGGGCGTGTCGCGCCCCTCGTGGGCGCGTGGATTGAAATATGAACAGCATCCCGGCCAACTTCGCGGACGAGTCGCGCCCCTCGTGGGCGCGTGGATTGAAATGCTATTGACGAATCTACGGGATCGGCCAAATGCGTCGCGCCCCTCGTGGGCGCGTGGATTGAAATTTCAAACGCCTGTCAGAGGACACGTCCACGGTCGTCGCGCCCCTCGTGGGCGCGTGGATTGAAATATCGCAAAGGATGACGC
>JAEZTD010000309.1 GCA_023443705.1 Bacillota bacterium
GGCTCGCTCTCGCCGGTCAGCGCCGACTGGCTGATGAACAGGTCCTTTGAAAAGCAGATCCGAAGGTCCGCCGGGATCAGGTCCCCGGCCGCCAGATGGATGATGTCCCCCACCACAACCTCAGCCAGCGGGATTTCGGCCTTTTCGCCCTCGCGCCGCTCCACGCAGGTAGTGGTGTGGATCATCGCGCTGAGCGCCTGCGCGGCGTTGCCGCTGCGGGTCTCCTGCACATAGCGCAATAGCCCGGAGAACGCGACCATCACCGTGATGATGACCACCGTCGTCGGGTCCTTCGCGCCGGGTTCGGCAAAAACGATGTCGGTAAACGCGGAAACCGCCGCCAGCGCAAGAAGGATGGCGGTGAAGGGGCTTATGAACGCCTCGAACAGTCGGCGGAACACGCCCGCTTGCCGTTCATGGCGGACGGTGTTGTCGCCGTAGCCCGCCCGGGCGCTTTCGACCTCCCCGGCCGAAAGACCGCGCTGGCGCGTGCCGAGGAGCGCGTACACCTCTTCTGGCGTGCGGGCAGCCGCCTCCCGCAGGCGCTGCTGTGCCGCCCGGACGTCATCGGTTCTGGGCGCGGACGCGGCGATTGGTTTTTTGAATATTTTCTTCATGAGCCTGCACCTCCTTGGGCCGTTGTACGGTCTGATGCCAGGCACGGCGCTAGTGGCGGACAGCGCACCCCGTCCGCCGGCAGCAGATCGCGCCACGGCGTTTTGATATTCCTGATCGACTGTCGCCTGGACCGGGTTGCACGTTCATCACCTCGCTTCACAAATTCAGTATTTCCAAAAAAACAACGCCGCTTGTGCGAACAAGCGGCGGGATGGATTGCGCTCAAAGGCCGGGCGGCCAATCGCCGTCCAGACCAAATAAGCGAGCAAACGAATGCCCGGCGCCCATTCTAAACCGTCGAGGGCCGTCTGATCCACCGGTCATGCCGGTCACCCCTTTCCAAAAACGAACCCCGCCATGCCCAAACATGGCGGGGAGATGCGCTCCGCGGCCATCGTTCGAGCTTTGGCTTCGCAGGGCGATGAAATTGCATTATCCTGCGCCTTGCATTCGACGCAGGCTGTTCGACCAGCTCGCCGTGTCTCCACGGCTTTGCGGCAGCAATCCGTATCCCTGTGGTAGCCTCACCTACCGACTTCCAGTTCCAGTATAGGCGCGGCTTGGCGCCTTGTCAACCCTTTGAAATGTAAACAGTCTCGCCTGGTCCAAAGGCGAAACCGGCCCGGCGGGATCTCCCGCCGGGCCGAGTGCGCAGACAGCATACCGCCGCAACCATTGAAACCCCTGCCCAGGGGCTGCTCCGTGGGATCAGTAGTTTTCTTCCTTGAGCTGGAAGTAGGCCTGCGGATGCAGACAGACCGGGCAAACCTGCGGCGCGGACGGGCCGATGGCGATGTGTCCGCAGTTGCGGCACTGCCACATGCGCATGCCGTCGCGGGTGAAGACCAGACCACCCTCGACGTTCTCGCAGAGCTTCAGGTAGCGAGTCTCGTGCTCCTTCTCGACCTTGGCAACCATCTCAAACTGCGCGGCGATGTCGTCAAAGCCCTCCTCGCGGGCGACCTTGGCGAACCCCGCATACATGTCCGTCCACTCGTAATGCTCGCCGGCGGCGGCGTCCTTGAGGTTGGTCACGGTGTCGGCCACCGCGCCGCCATGCAGACGCTTGAACCAAAGCTTGGCGTGTTCCTTTTCGTTATCGGCGGTTTCCAGGAAAAGCGCCGCAATCTGTTCAAAGCCATCCTTCTTCGCGCGGGAAGCATAGTAGGTATACTTGTTGCGCGCCATCGACTCGCCGGCAAACGCTGCCTGCAGGTTGGCCTCGGTGCGAGAACCTTTCAGCTCTTTCATGAAAATCATTCCTCCTCAAAAAAATACGCACATTTCCTCGAGTAATATTACCCAAAATGCCCCCACTGAAACAAGCAGGAGCAAATTTCGGCTGCTCATAAATTGACATCGTATTGCAGAAATGTTAAAATGACACAAAGCTACGAAAGAAGGTGTGTCATGCAGCCTATCCAGACTTTTGACCAGAGCCTGAGCGCGCTGATGAAAAAGCACCGGATTACCATTTCAGACCTCACCAGGCGCCTGAACATCAAGAGCAACACGACGCTTTCCAGGGTCCTGCACGCCCAATGCTCCCCGCAGGCGGCGGAACACTTTTTTGAGCAGTTGACCGCGCTGGTGCCGCCTGTATTTGACGCGCAGGAGCTCAAGGCACTGGAGCGTGCGTTGGAGGTCACCCGCCTGGGCATAAACGTTTACACCGCCAATCTTGAGTTGTGGCGGCTCCTTTCCGGCGAGACGATTCCCTCTCTTCCCTTCCCCGTCGAAAGCTATGGCGGCGCATCCTTTACAAACACCACGCAGCTGCGCGCCTTCTACCGAACCGTCAGGGGCGCCACGGTTCATATCGCCGCCAGCCTCGTCTATCCGCTGTTCTCCGAGATCCGCGACATGCTGCTCGACCTTGTCCCCTCTGAAAACATCCATGTGCACCACTATTTCTCGCTGGAGGGAGACGACGCGCAGATCATCCGCTCGATCCGCACCGCGCTGCCGGCACTGTGTCTGCCGGGCTACCACGGCTACAAAATGACGAGGCCCGTCACACTGGACAAGGAATTCCTCTCCCAGAACCATGCAATCATCCGCTTCCAGCGCGCGAACGGCAGCTACGGAACCCACGTAATCGCCTTTGTCGCCAACCGCTGCCTACTCTATGAAAACGACGAGCGCAACGGACTGTTCAACATGCTGGTTCGGCGCATCATCGATCAGGGGCGCTGGTATGCCCCCATCAAGGAGGAGCAGGAACCCCCCGGGCAGCAGGATATGCTCGTTTTCTCAAAACGCATGTACCTCCAGGAGAAGGATCGGGCGCTGTACGGCATAAAGCCCGACATCCCGCTGTCCGCCATCCCCTTCAACCTGATCGAAAACCTGGCTATGAGCAGCGCGAACCAGACGGCAATGTCCGAAGCAATGCTGTCCGAACTCCGATGGATCCACATACAGCGCAACCGCAACATCCTTGAAAAGAAATCCCCGTCGCACTTCATCCTGCAAAGAAACGGCCTCCGCCGATTTGCGGAGACCGGCATTTCCTCCAACCATCCCCCCGGGCTCCGCGCCTGTACGCCCGCCGAGCGCGCCGTCATTCTCAGTGAATGCCTGCGCCGCGCCCAGGAGAGCGCTTACTTCAAAATTCATCTGGCCAAGGGTCGCCTTGCGGCGCTCGATTCGCTGGAGATTTTGTGCATCGACCGCCTGGGCGTACAGTTTTTTCGGCTTTGCGCGGGCATGCCGTCGGGAACAATGCTAACCCTGGCCGAGTTCACCCGGCTCTATCAGCGCTTCTACACGGAGGAGCTCCTGGGCAAATGCGTGGAAGCCGACGATGTCTGCCATGGCTACATTCAAGGACTGATCGACGGGTTAAGGCAAAACTTTTAATTCGAACGCGGCAAAAAGGGACTGTGTAAAATTTTTCACGCAGCCCCTTTTGGTCTTTTCGCTATTTGGTATCGCTGCTGTCCTTCGTTATCCTGAGGCGCACCATGGCGCGCGCGAGCATGGAACGGGTGATCGCGTACTCCTGCATGCTCTGCTTCTGGCGCATGATTTCTTCCGCCTCTTCCTTTTCGCGCAACGCGCGGTTCACATCAATTTCCTCGGGCCATTCGGCGGTCTGCAGCACCGCGTATACGCCGTCCGGGAGGATGGACGCGTAGCCGCTGGAGGCGGCGAACCACCGCCACTCTCCGTCCTGCTGGATACGCGTGATGCCCTCCCGCAGCGCGACCAGCGCGGGTGCATGGCCGGGCTGTATGCCGACCTCGCCATCCAGCGCCTGCAGCACCACCATTTCCACCTGATCGTCGAAGAACGCGCGCTCCGGCGTCACCACGGAAAGACGAAAGGTCACGCTCACGCCTCCTCTTGATCCTGGGCGGCCTTGATCAGCTGCCTGCCCTTCTCCCTGGCCTCGGCCAGCGTGCCGACCATGAAGAACGCGGCCTCGGGCAGGTCGTCCACCTCGCCGTCGACAATGGCCTTGAAAGAGGCCACCGTGTCGGCTACTTTTACATACCGCCCGGGCATGCCGCTGAACACCTCGGCCACATGCATCGGCTGTGACAGGAATCGTTGGATGCGGCGGGCGCGCAGCACGGTTTTTTTGTCGTCCTCCGTCAGTTCATCCATGCCGAGGACGGCGATGATGTCCTGCAATTCGCGGTAGCGCTGCAGCGCAGCCAGCACGCGGAGCGCCACCTGGTAATGCTCCTCGCCCACCACATCCGGCGTCAGGATGCGGGAGGATGAATCCAGCGGGCTGACCGCCGGATAGATGCCCAACTCCGCCACCTGGCGGGACAGCACCGTGGTGGCGTCCAGGTGAGAGAATATGGCGGCAGGGGCAGGGTCGGTCAGGTCGTCGGCGGGCACGTAGACCGCCTGCACCGATGTGATCGAGCCCTGGTCGGTGGAGGTGATGCGCTCCTCCAGCGCGCCGATCTCGGTCGCCAGCGTCGGCTGGTAGCCGACCGCCGAAGGAATGCGGCCCAGAAGCGCGGAAACCTCGCTGCCCGCCTGAACGTAGCGGAAGATGTTGTCGATGAACAGGAGCACGTCCTGCTTCTCCTGGTCGCGGAAGTGTTCCGCCAGCGTCAGGCCCGTCAGCGCGACGCGCATGCGGGCTCCCGGCGGCTCGTTCATCTGCCCGAAGACCATCGCGGTCTTGTCGATGACGCCGGAATGCTCCATTTCGAGAATCAGGTCGTTTCCCTCGCGGGAGCGCTCGCCTACGCCCGTGAACACGGAAAAGCCGCCGTGCTCGATGGCGATGTTGTGGATGAGCTCGAGGATCAGAACGGTCTTGCCGACGCCCGCGCCGCCAAACAGCCCGATCTTCCCGCCCTTGGCATAGGGCGCGAGCAGGTCGATGACCTTGATGCCGGTTTCAAACATCTGCGCGACCGGCTGCTGCTTGTCAAATTCCGGCGCACGGCGGTGGATGGGCAGGCGCTCGTCCGAGACCACCGGCGGCTTGCCGTCGATTGGGTTGCCCAGAACGTCCAGCGCGCGGCCCAGCGTCGCGCGACCAACCGGCACAGTGATCGGCGCGCCGGTGTCATCCACAGGAAGCCCGCGGGACAGGCCTTCGGTGGCCTCCAGCGCGATGCAGCGCACGCAGTCCGTTCGGTGCTGCATGACCTCCACAGCCACCCTGCGGTCTTTGCTGATCACATAGAGCAGCGTATGGATTGGCGGGAAGGCGCCCTGCTTGAACTCCACATCCAGCACCGGCCCGATGATGCGCACCACGGTTCCAGTTGTCATTCCAGTTCCTCCCCTACAGTGCCGCCCATGATCTCCGTGATCTCCTGGGTGATCGCGTCCTGCCGCACATGGTTGAGCTGAAGCCTGAGTTTTTCCAGCATCTCGCCGGCGTTTCGGGTGGCGTTGTCCATGGCGGTCATCCGCGCCCTGTTCTCGCTGGCGTAGGATTGAGCCAGCGCAGAATACACCAGCCCCATCAGATAATCGTGGGCCATTGCCTCGCCCACCTCCGCGGGCGACGGAAAGAAGTCAAACCCGGATACCTTCGCGTGGATGGGCTCCGTATCGGCAAAATCTTCCGGCAGCAGCGGCAAAAGCCGCATGATTGTCGGCATCAGTACGCCCCGGTCGCCCATCATGGTATAGACCACGTAGACCTCATCCACATTCTTTGACAGAAACAGCTCGATCATCTCGGCCGTAATGCGCCTAGCGTGGCGCAGCGTCGGCTTCTGGATGACGTGCTGAAAGTGTACGTCGGGCGAAAGGCCGCGCCGGACGAAGAAGTCGGTGCCGATGTGGCCGACGGTGTACAGCTTGACGTTCTGGTGTCCGCCGTTTTCGATGATGTCCAGCGCCATCTTCAGCACCTGCTGGTTGTACCCGCCGCAAAGTCCTTTGTCCGCCGCGATCACGAGGTATGCCGCCTTTCGCCCGTGCTCCCGGAAAAAGCGGTTGTTGATCGGGCCGCTGGCCGTATCCATGACGAAGCGGATCCCCGAACGCACCTGGTTGAAAAATGCCAGGTTCTGGTCGTGCAGGTACATGGCGCGCTTCATCTTGGCCGAAGCGATCAGGTGCATGGCACGGGTGATCTTCGAGGTGTCGTCAATCACCTTGATGTGGTGCCGGATCTCCGGGACGCTGTTCATTGAACCGCCCCCGACCGCGCCAGCCATTCCCTGACTGCCTGTGCCATGCTCTTCTCAAAGGACCCGGTGAGCACACTCTGCTCGGCAAGGGTCTTGACGCCCTCGGGGTCCCGCGCGTCCAGGTAGGTCGGAAATTCGCGTTTAAACTTCTGTACGCGCTCCAGCGGCGTGTCGTGGGGCAAGAGCGCATGGGTCGCGGCGTAAAGCAGCTCGATCTGCGACACCGCAGGAATCGGTTCGCCGTCCTTCTGTCGCAAAAGCTCCGTCAGGATCGCGCCGTAGCGCAGCGTATCCCGGGTGGCCACGTCCATGTCAGATGAGAACTGCGCGAACACCTGCAGCTCGCGGTACTGGGCGAGCTCGAGACGCAGCCTGCCCGCCACGAGGCGCATGGCCTTGCGCTGGGCCGCGCCGCCGACGCGGCTGACCGACAGGCCCCCGGAGACCGCCGGCCGGATGTTCGATCGGAACAGGTCGGTATCCAAAAAGATCTGTCCGTCGGTGATGGAGATCACGTTGGTCGGGATATAGGCCGAAATGTCGCCGGCCTGGGTCTCGACGATGGGCAGCGCGGTCATGGAGCCGCCGCCCATCTGGTCGGACAGGCTGGCCGCGCGCTCAAGGAGCCTGGAATGCAGGTAGAACACGTCGCCCGGGTAGGCCTCGCGCCCCGGCGGGCGGCGGAGCAGCAGCGACATCGCCCGGTAGGCGACGGCGTGCTTTGAAAGGTCGTCGTAGATGATCAGTGCGTCCTTGCCGCCGTACATGAAGTGTTCTGCCATCGCGCAGCCCGCGTAAGGCGCGATGTACTGCATAGTGGCCGCGTCGCTGGCGGTGGAGCAGATGACGGTGGTGTAGTCCAGCGCGCCGGAAGACCGGAGCTGCTCGACGAGCCTCGCCACCGACGAGGTCTTCTGCCCGATGGCCACGTAGAAGCAATAGACGCCCTTGCCCTTCTGGTTCAGGATGGCGTCCAGCGCAATGGCGGTCTTTCCGGTCTGCCTGTCGCCGATAACCAGCTCGCGCTGACCTCGGCCGATGGGCACGATGGCGTCGATCGCCATCAATCCGGTTTCGAGCGGCCGGTCCACCGGTTTTCTGGACAGAATCGCCGGCGCGGGCGCCTCGATGGGGCGCATCTCGTCGACCAAAATGGGGCCTTCGCCGTCCAGCGGCTCGCCCAGCGGGCTGACCACGCGTCCGAGAAGCCCTTTGCCGCAAGGCACCTCCAACACGCGGCCGGTGCCGCGGGCCTGGGCGCTTTCCGGCACGGAGGAATCCCCGCCCAGCAGCACGACGCCCACGGTTTCCCGGTCCAGATTCATCACAATGCCATTGCCGCCGCCGTCAAATTCGATCAGCTCGCCCAGAACGCAGTCAAAAAGCCCGCTCACCACAGCGACGCCGTCGCCCGAGGTGAGCGTGACGCCCGCGCTCTGGACATTGATTTTCGTCAAATCCAGTTCGTCGCTTAGCTGATTCAGTCGGGATTCCAGCGCCCGGCCGATGGTCTTCCACTCAAGCATCGTGGCCCGACCCCCGTTTCGTAAGCTCGCGCCTGACGGTCGCAAGCCTGCCCTTTAGCGAATTGTCCATGACGCGGCCGCCGATTTCAACGGTGATCCCGGCGATGAGCGCCTCGTCCAACCGTTCGGTCAGGCTTACCGGGGCGCCGTACAGCGCCTGAAGCCGCGCCTCAAGCGCCGCCTTTTCTTCGGGCGTCAGCGAATAAGCGGTTTTTACAACGCCTACTATCATTCGCTTTGGCCTGCCTTTTCAAGAAACTCCCGGAGCAACCGCTTGTGGTCGTCGATGGTGACCTCGCGCGCCAAAACCATCGACGCAATCTGGACGGAGAGCTTCGCGGCGTCCTCGTAAATCTCCTGACGCGCGTTCTGCTCGATGATGCGCACCTGCACCCTGGCCTTGTCGGCGATCTGCCTGGCCTCCGCCTCGGCGGCGGCGATTACGGCGTCGGCGCGAGCCTTCCCTTGAGCCTCGCCGGTCCTGATGAGGCTTGCGACCTCGCTGGCCGCACCGTCAAGCTGCTGTTTGCGTTCGTCAAGCAGATTCGCAGCCTTTTTTTGGTTCTCCGCGGCCTCATCAAGCTGCTCCGCCACTTTGTCCTCCCGCGCCTTCAGGAATTTCCTGACGGGCTTGAACAGCAGGAAATACAGCGCAGCCAGGAGCAGGGCCGTGTTGAACATGTGAAGTAGAATGGTGGTTGGATTAAAAAGTCCTTCCAAACCTTGATCCCTCCGTTTCTGGTGCCTGTGGATCTGCTAAACTTTGGCGCCCAGAACGAAAATGAGCAGGATAGCCACCAAGAGCGCGTAAATGGCGCAGGTTTCCATCAGGATAAGGCCGAACAAAAGCGACGAGTTGATCTTGCCGTGGGCTTCCGGCTGGCGGGCAATGGCCTCCGAAGCCCTGGCGGTCGCTATGCCCATGCCGATTGCGGCACCCGCGCCGCACAATACCGCGATACCTGCGCCGATTGCGATGAGTCCAAGTGGTGACATGAATGGTTCCTCCTCTTGTTCGCTGGGTTTACGAAACTATTCGACGGCCTCGCTGGTGTAGATCAGCGACAGTAGGCCGATGACAAACACCTGAATGCCGATTTCAAACACCGTGAAGAACGAAGAAAACGCCGCCGGTACCACCACAGGCATGAGATGGTAAATCATTTCCATGATGACCGCGCCCACGAGAATGTTGGCGAAGAGCCGGATGGCCATCGAAAAAGGTGTGATGAAGTCCGTCAGAAGGCGGATCGGGAACACGACGGGCGAAGGGTGGCACATCCCGGCCAGGCGGCCCTTGAGGCCTCGGTAGCGCAGTCCCGTCACGTTGACCCCGATAAAGCAGGTAAGGCCCAGCGCCAGCGCACAATTGATGTCGCCTGTGGCGGCGGGCAGGCCGAACAGCTCGATGATCGACGCGGAGAACACGTAGACCATCAGGGTCAGCGTCAGCGGCGCAATGAACGGGGCGGACTCGCCTACATAGCCCCTGGCCCATTTCTCAATGCCGCCGATCATCATCTCAAGCACCGTCTGAAGGCCCTTGGGCCGTTCGGAAAAGCGCTTGCGGATGTATAGATTCACAAGCACCAGCAAAAGAATCAAAACCGCCATAACGCCCCAGCCCAGCACCACGCTCTGCCCGACGTTAACGCCGAAAACCTCAAAGGGCACTGGATAGATGTTCACATTTACTTCCATACGAAAGGCTTATTCTCCTTTGCGCATTTCGCGCCAACGGACGACGCCGAGGGCGATGAATGTAATGGTCGCGCCCGCCGCAAGGCCGGCAAGGCTCCAGATCGAAACGACCGCGGCGGCAAGCATGGCCGCCAGCCACAGCGGCAGCTTGACCGCGATCAACCAGGTTTTCCCTTTGAGTACGGCCAACTGCAGCAGCCTGAACTGCGCCCAGCCAACCGTCACCCCGACAAGCGCCGCGCAAGCGGCAAATATGGCATCCATATTAAGTATTATACGCCTCTGCGCTCGCTTGTGCAATAAGGCGCACTGTGAAAAGAAAGGGTCCAATTCTGTTAAACTTCGGCTTCCACGCAAATCGGCGCGACAAGTCGTCGAAAATTGCAGGATTCTATCTCGGATGTTTCATTAATCAAAAACCCGCGTAATGCGCTTCCCTAATGATCTCACGCCACACTGTTCGCCATATTCTCGCCATGAATCTTCGCTATGGGCGCAGATGCAAAACCACGTCCTCATCCGCGCGGCAATCGGCAAAACACTTGCCTTCTTGAAATTCACTTCTTTTCACAGCCCTCGAAACGTGGTATAATACC
>JAEZTD010000406.1 GCA_023443705.1 Bacillota bacterium
CGCTTAGCCAATGGACAATCTCCCTTTCCCCGCCCGAATATCGGCATTATAACACATATTCTGCCAAAACAGAAGCGGGATATGCCGCAGCCCCGGGCGGGATCTTCCCATCCCTTAAAGAAGGCTCGGGGCGAAAACCATTGAAGCATTCTGTGCGATTGTATTCATTTAATGAAGAAAGCGGCCGAAGATCATTCTTCGACCGCCAGCGATACCCGGATTGCCTGATTGACTTTTTCCATCGTCTCCGGCGGCAGAATGCCGATGCGCTCCCGAAGCCTTCGCTTATCCAGCGTGCGCATCTGCTCAGCCAGCACCACCGATGGCCGGGCGAGGCCGGAACCCGAGACCAGCACATGGGTTGGAAGGCGCGCCTTGTCGATCTGGCTGGTCAGCGCCAACACGACCACGGTGGGGCTGAAGCGGTTGCCCACGTCGTTCTGAACAACCAGCACCGGCCGCATTCCGCCCTGTTCGGAACCGACGACCGGGTCCAGGTCGGCCGTGTAGAGTTCTCCCCGCACAATCATGCTCAGCCCTCCCGCGGCATACTATGCGCGCCGCAGCAGATGCGCGCGGGTTTGACAGGCTGAAGCGCATGTTGTACAATTACCCTGTATATCTATGCTTTTGATGGAGGCAACGCCCGTGGTTACGATGGCGATATGCGGCGATCTGGTTCCGACGCGCTCAAACGCCTCATCCTTTGAGCGGGGCGAGGTTTCCGGCGCGCTGGACGATCGGCTCCTCTTTCTACTGATGACCGCCGACGCGCGGGTCATCAACCTCGAAGCGCCGCTCTTTGACGGAAATGCGCCGATCAAAAAAGCCGGTCCCGCGCTGTCCGCCCCCACCGGCTGCTGCAAGGGGCTCGGTCAGCTGTCGCCGATTTTGTCGCTGGCCAACAACCACATTCTGGACCACGGCCCGGAGGGGCTGGATTCGACCCTCGGCGCGCTGGATGCCGGGGGGATTCCCTGCTTCGGCGCGGGCGCGAACCGCTCGCTGGCGTCCCAGCCATACATCTATAAAAAAGGCGGATTGACGATCGGCCTCATCGCCTGCTGCGAGCGAGAGTTTTCCGTGGCGGGGGAAGGCTCGCCCGGTGCGAATCCGTTTGACCCGCTGGAGACCCCCGACCAGGTGCGGCGCCTCAAGGAAGCCTGCGACCACGTGGTGGTACTCTACCACGGCGGCATCGAATGCTACCGCTACCCGTCGCCGGGGCTCCGAAGGACGCTCAGAAAGCTCGTGGAAAAGGGCGCGGACCTGGTCGTCTGCCAGCATACCCACGCGGTAGGATGCTATGAGGAGTACGCGGGCGGAACCATCGTCTACGGACAGGGAAATCTGCTCTTTGACCGCAGAAACGACGAGTATTGGCGCACGGCGCTCGTCGTGCAGGCAACTTTCGACGGGGGTGTCCACGTCCAATACCTGCCGGTCGTGCATCAGGGTCCTCGCGCGCTGATGGCGAAGGGCGACGAGGCGGATGCAATTCTCTCCGGTTTTTACGCCCGCTCAGAAGAAATCCTCACCCCCGGCTTCGTGGAGGAGGCCTTCGCCCGCCGGGCGGAGAAGGCGCTGGAGGACGCGCTGTACGCGCTCTCCGGAAAAGATCGGCTGCTGACGCGGATCGACCGCCGTCTGGGCGGCCTCATAACCCGGCGCGCATTCACGAAGCGCCGGATGATCGACCTCATCAACCTAACGGAGTGCGACGCGCTCCGAGAGCAGCTCCTCGACGGACTGAAAAAACGGCTGGAAAAGACCTGATTGCTACGAAGGAGGCGCGGCCTTGAGTTCCGACCTGTACGCGCTCGTCGCGCTGGCCGCGCGCTACTGGTTTGTGGCGCTGATCGTCATGATGCTGTTTCGCGGCTGGCGGATGACGGTGGCCGACAACCGCCGCGCAAAGCTATTGCGCACCTGGATGGGTCAGACCGGCTGCGTAGGCGAATGGATTTTGAACCCCGGATCAAAAAAACGCGCCAGCTACCCGATTCCCCGGGAGGGCGTTCTTGGCAGCGCCCGCAGCGCCGACGTTCGCATACGTCACCGCGACATGCGGCGCGCCCACGCCCATTTTGAACTGCGGGAGGGCGGTGTGCTCGTTCGCCCGCTGGGCCGCGCCCAGCTTTCCGTGGGAGGCGGCCACACCGGCGAGGCGGTGTTTATGCAGGACGGCGACGTCCTGACCATCGGACGGCTGCAGCTGATGCTGGTGCTGTTCGAAGCGTCTGCCGAGGAAGATGAAGCCGACGAGTGGTTTGAGGTCTCGCCCGGCGAAATTCCGGACGACACCGAAGATGACGACTGGTATGACGAGCCGCTCGTTTCCCCTTACGCCCGGCCCAACGCCGCCGCGGGACATGGCCCGGGCGCGCAGCGCGCAAAGCGCGACGTCCGCGCCGGAGACGCCATCCTGCCCGGCGACGCGCCGGTCGCAATGCGCGCACGGAAGTCCGGCGCGCCCCGCGCGTCACAGCGTCCCCGGCGAACCCCGGACGGCGCCGAAATCTTTTTTGATCCGGACCCTGCGCCCGTCGGGCGGAAAGCCCGGAGCGGACGGCGCGCGAAGGCCGCGCCGGACGACGACAATTTCAATGAGGACACGATATGGCCAGACCTGTAGAATCCGGCGCGCTGCGCCGCGCGGTGCTGCGCGCGAACACCCACCTCCTCCTGACCGGTGTGATGCTTTTTCAGTTCACCGGCATGCTTTTGCTCGCCATAAAATCAGACTCCTTTGACCTGCAGGCGCTCGTCTTCGCCGTCCTGATGCCCGCCGTCACGTTCCTGGTGGTCAAGAGTTTCTCGAAGCTCTGGCCGATCGACCGGGCGCTGCTCATCCTGACGCTTCTTCTGTGTTCCATCAGCCTCGTCAGCCTTAAGGACATCGCCCGCTCGTCGGAAACGCCGCTGACCCAGGCCTATTACATGCTCGCAGGCATTGTCGCGATGGGCATTGGCATAGGAATGATACGGCACATGCGCGACTGGGACAGGTGGACGCTGCCGCTGGCCGTGGTCACGTTCCTGGCGGTGGCCGCGCCGCTCGTGATCGGGGACTGGCAGAACGGCGCGAAAAACTGGATTCGCCTCGGGTCGGGCGGCCCGTCGGTGCAGCCGTCGGAGTTTGGAAAGCTCTCGCTGATCTTCATCTTGGCCGCACAGCTCTCAAACCGCCCGCGCTTTCGAAAGTGCATGCCGTCGATCGCCTACGCGGCGGTACTTTGCGGGTTGCTCCTGGTCGAGCGGGA
>JAEZTD010000410.1 GCA_023443705.1 Bacillota bacterium
GTCGCAGCGCACCTTCACATAGCTTTTGTGCGGGTTCTCGCGCCTTCGCTCCATCGATTATCCCTCCTGGATCAGCCCGCGTAGAACGGTACTAAGTTTTGCTTCTCCTCGGCAACCGCCTTATGGCATGTGAGCAAGGGGACGAACAACCCGGATGTTAACTGATTAACCCGCACGTTAATTTGTCTTACTGTTTCCATTCTTAGATTAGCTTTTACATTATAATCATAAGTAATAATTTCTTCCGCTCCGATACAACAGTATTGACAACTATACTACAGCTTGATATACTCGGTGTACAAACAAGTTAACCGATCAACAAATATATTAACCGCGCTGTGTTGGGGGAGGCAAAACAATGGAAGCACGGATTACCCTAGAACGGGCCTTCCGCATCGGCGATGTGGATGAGCGCATGTATGGTTCCTTTGTGGAACACCTCGGCCGCTGCGTCTACGACGGACTGTACGAACCGGGACACCCGGAGGCCGATGAAAACGGCTTCCGCAAAGACGTGGCTGCGATGGTTCGGGAGCTGAACATCCCGATTATCCGCTATCCCGGCGGCAATTTCGTCTCCGGCTACCGCTGGGAGGACGGCGTTGGCCCGGTGGAAAACCGGCCGAAGCGTCTGGATCTGGCCTGGCGCACGCTGGAAGACAACTCGGTCGGCGTCAACGAATTCTCGAAGTGGTGCAAGATGGTCGGCAGCCAGATCATGATGGCCGTCAACCTGGGCACCCGGGGAACCGAGGCGGCGCTGGACCTTCTGGAGTACTGCAACCATCCGGGCGGAACGCTCCTGAGCGACCTGCGCATCCAGCACGGCGCGAGGGACCCGCACAACATCAAAGTATGGTGCCTCGGCAATGAGATGGACGGCCCCTGGCAGACCGGCCACAAGACGCCCGAGGAGTATGGGCGGCTGGCGGTCGAGACGGCCCGCGCGATGAAGGTCGTGGACCCGTCGATCCAGCTGGTCAGCTGCGGATCGTCCCACACAAAGATGCCCACCTTCCCCGTGTGGGAAGCCGAAACGCTCTCCCACACCTACGACGCGGTGGATTTCGTCTCGCTGCACCAGTACTTCCGCAACGACGACGGCGATACCGAAAACTTCCTCGCCTGTTCCATGGAGACCGACCACTTCATTAAGACCGTCATTGCGGCCTGCGACTACGTCAAGGCGAAGAAGCGGGGCAAGAAGGACATCATGCTCAGCTTCGACGAGTGGAACGTCTGGTACCACTCGAACGCCAAGGACGACGACGAGATGAAGAACCGGCCCTGGCAGAAAGCGCCGCACCTCCTCGAGGACGTTTACACGTTTGAGGACGCGCTGGCCGCGGGCTGCGTGCTGATCACATTCCTGAAGCATGCCGACCGGCTCAAGATGGCGTGCCTCGCGCAGCTGATCAACGTCATCGCACCGATCATGACCGAGCACGGCGGCGGCGCCTGCCGACAGACCATCTTCTACCCGTTTCTGCACGCGTCGCTCTACGGCCGCGGCACCGCGCTTCAGCCGGTGGTGATGAGCCCGAAGCACGACACCAAGGACTTTACTGACGTGCCCTACCTCGAAACCGTGGCGGTTTTCAACGAGGACAAAGAGGAGATCACGCTGTTCGCCGTCAACCGGAGCCTGACGGAAGACATGCTGGTCACGCTGGACCTCAAGGGTTTCGACGGTTATGCGCCGGCCGAGCACATTGTGCTCGAGAACAGTGACCTGAAGGCGGTCAACACCGTGAAACTGCCCGGCGCCGTTCAACCCGCGCTCCGGACCGACTCCATCCAGGACGGAAACCTTCTGAACTTGCACCCGGCGTCTTGGAACGTGGTGCGCTTCAAAAAGGCGTAAGCGCGCAACAAGCGCGTTGGCGTAGAACCATTATCAAGAAAGGCGAGGGAGTCCATAATGAAGAGATTTCTGGCGATCCTGCTCACGGCCCTGATGCTCATGTCGTTTGCGACGGTTACCGCGTCCGCAGCGGAGCCCACCCAGATCACCTTCTGGACGTTCCAGGAACTGCACGTTGCTTTCTACGAGCAGATGGCGAAAGAATGGAATGAGAAGTACCCCGACCGGCCGATCGAACTCGTACCCTCCGCGCTGCCCTATGACGACATGCACAACAAGCTGACCATCGCGCTCCAGTCCGGTGTCGGCGCGCCCGACCTCGTGGACATCGAGATCGGCAAGTTCGCCAACTACCTGAAGGGCACGCCGCAGCTGGTTCCGATCAACCGCGTCGTCGAGCCGGAGCTTGACAACATCGTCCGCTCCCGCGTGGACATCTACGCCAAGGACGGCAACTTCTACGGCATCTGCTTCCACATCGGCGCGGCCGTCATCTATTACAATGACAAGCTGATGAAAGAAGCGGGCATCGACTACACCCAGATCAAGACATGGGATGACTACCATGAGGCTGGCAAGAAATTCCTGGAAGCCACCGGCAAGCCAATCGGCACCGTCGAAACCGGCGACCCGTGGCACCTCTGGCCGCTGATCGCGTCCCAGGGCGGCGACCTTCTGGATGCGGACGGCAACCCCAACATCGACTCCCCCGAGATGGCGAAGGCCCTCGCCTACAACCAGGAGTTAATTAAGGAAGGCATCCTGGCCGTCGCGCCCGGTTCCGGCCACCACTCCGAGGAGTACTACGGCCTGATGAACGGCGAATCCTTCGGCTCCGTGATCATGCCGATGTGGTACATGAACCGCTTCACCGATTACATGCCTGACCTCAAGGGCGAAATCGCCATCGCGCCGCTGCCCGTGTGGGAAGAGGGCCAGCCCCGCTCCGTCGGCCTCGGCGGCACCGGCACCTGCGTGACCAATCAGGCCAAGGATCCCGAGCTGACGATGGACTTCCTGGCGTTCGCGAAGCTGTCCAAGGAAGGCAACATTCAGATCTGGAAGCTGCTGGGCTTCGATCCGATCCGTTCTGAAGTCTGGTCCCTGCCGGAAGTTCGCGACGATGTCAACAAGTTCACCGAGTACTACGTCAACAATCCCTTTGACGTGCTGCTCCAGATCAAGGACGAAATCCCGGCCATCCACGTTGCCGAGGCGCTGCCGCCGACCATGGACGCGCTGAAGAACTCCGTTCTGTACCGCGCCTATGAAGATATGGCCGATCTTTCGACCATGCTGCCCGAAGAGGACGCCAAGGTCGTCGTCGGCTAACGTACACACACTCTATGGCCGACCGGTTCAGGCCGGTCGGCCAATCTCGCTGAACAACCGAGCCCTGGGGGCGCTCCGGGGATTGCCCCGGTGCGCCCCGCAAGGCACCGCGCCGGTATAACAAGCATTCTGACCGTGGGGTGATGCCGCAATGAAAAAGCACAAGGGTTTTCGGTCGATCTTCTACTCTCAATCGGTTGCGCCATACGTGTTCACGCTGCCGTTTATGCTGGTTTTCGTGATCTTTTTTATCTATCCTCTGATTTCAACGGTCATCATGAGTTTTCAGAGCGTTCTCCCTGGGCAGGTGCAGTTCGTCGGGCTGGAAAACTTCAGCAAGCTGCAAAACGCCGAGTTCTTCCAGGCCGTTAAGAACAGCCTGGTCTATACGGTCTTGACGCTTCTTGTACTGATTCCGATGCCGATGATCCTCGCAGTCTTCCTGAACAGCAAGGTCATGCTGGGCAAAAATCTCTTCCGTTCGGTATTCTTCATTCCGGCGCTGACCTCGGTGGTCGTGGCCGGTACCATCTTCCGGTTGATTTTCGGCGAAATTCCCGGCGCGCTGATGAACACAGTCATCGGCCTGTTCGGCCACGCGCCGATCAAATGGCTCCGAATCCAGGGCATGGCCTACATGGCGATGGTCGTTCTGGCGACCTGGCGCTGGACGGGCGTCAACATCCTGTACTTCCTGTCCGGTCTCCAGTCAATCCCAAACGAATTGTATGAATCGGCCTCCATCGACGGCGCCTCGCCGCCGCAAAAATTCTGGCACATTACGATGCCGATGCTCAAACCCACCATCATCTACGTGCTGACGATTTCAATCTACGGCGGCTTCGCCATGTTCACCGAGTCGTACATGCTCTTTGCCGGCAACCGGTCGCCCGGCGGGATCGGCCTTACCATCGTAGGCTTTCTGTACCGGCAGGGCTGGGAGCAGAACAACCTCGGGTTCGGCTCGGCCATCGGGCTGTCCCTTCTGGCGATTGTGATGATCATCAACGTGATCCAGCTCAAGTTCTTTGGGCTGTTCAAAAAGGAGGATTGAACGTGATGGCTCGCAAAATAAAAAACGACGTGGCTGCCGTCAAAGAGCCGTTTCGCTTCACTTGGGCGACGGCGCTTATGCTGGTTTTGTTTGTGGTGCTGGCCATCGTCACGCTCTTTCCGTTTTATGCGATCTCGCTGGCATCGTTCAAACCCGGAAAGGAGCTTCTGCGCTACGGCCTGAACGTCCGGTGGGATCTTGACGTCATGTCGTTTGACAACTACAAATTCCTGTTCTCCGGCAACACCAACTACATGATCTGGTTTAAAAACAGCATGTGGATTACGGTGGTGCAATCGGCGCTCACGCTGTTTGTCAGCGCCTGCGTCGGGTATGGCTTCGCGATGTACGACTTCAAAATGAAAAACGTGTTCTTTACCTGCGTACTCGTCATCATGATGGTACCGATGGAGATCATCATGCTGCCGCTGTATCAGGAGATCGTCGGCATGCGCATCATCGATACGGTGTGGGGCGTCATCCTGCCCTTTGTCGCAATGCCGCTGCCGATCTTCTTCTTCCGGCAGTTCCTGTCGGGGATCCCCAAGGATCTATTGGACGCCGGCCGCGTGGACGGCTCCAGCGAGTACGGGATCTTCGGCCGCATTATGCTCCCGCTGATGGCGCCCTCGTTTGCGGCGATGGGCATCTTCGTGGGCATGAACAGCTGGAACGGCTTTTTGTGGCCGCTCATCGTTTGGCGGACCGACACAAAGTTCACGCTGCCGATCGGCCTCAACACACTGCTCTCCCCCTACGGCAACAACTACGATGTTCTGATCGCGGGTTCAGTGTTTGCGATACTGCCGATCATCATCCTCTTCTTCTGCTTTCAGCAGTACTTCATCGCCGGTATGACGGCGGGAAGCGTGAAGGGCTAACGCCAAGACAATTGATAGGGCCACGTGGGGCGACGTCGCGCGAGGCGTCGCCCCTGTCACAAACTGCCCGGAGCGCTTGATTGCAGCCCGCACCAGGCAAAAATGGGGAGGAACCACCCATGCTAGTGAGAGTCCATCAGGAAAACCTTCCATTCTTTGAGGCGCTGGCCAGCGACGTCCGAATCAAGATGATCGGCTTTCTCGCCGAGCGGGATATGAACATCAAAGAGCTTGCGCAGGCGGTGGGGATTTCAAGCCCGATCATGCTCAAGCATGTCCGAAAGTTAGAAGATGCCGGCATCATCGTAACGCGCATGGTGAACCGGAACGGTTCGGTTCAGAAGATGTGCACGCTCTTGGGCGCCGAATACCGCCTGGAAATGCCGGCGCGCCAGATGAACCTGCGCAACTGCCATGAAATCCACATCCCGGTGGGCCACTACACCGACATTGACGCGCAGCCCACCTGCGGACTCGCCACTGAGCAAGACATCATCGGCCACCTGGACGACCCCCGTTATTTTCTGGAGCCCGAGCGTGTCAACGCCCAGGCAATCTGGTTCTCGACAGGCTTTGTCGAATACAGCATTCCGAATTATCTGGCTGCGAGCCAAGAGGTGGAGGAGATCGAGATTTCGTTTGAAATCTCGTCCGAGGCGCCCGGATTCAACGACGAGTGGCCCAGCGACATCCAATTTTCCCTGAATGGCGTAAAGCTGTGCCAGTGGACCTCTCCGGGGGATTTCGGAGAGAAGCGCGGAATTCTGACGCCCCAGTGGTGGGCGAGCAACCAGTATGGCCTGCTCAAAATCATCCGCATCTCGCGCAAGGGGACGCTGCTGGATGGCGAGCGCGTGTCGAATGTGACGCCGGAGAATATCCTGGCCTTCAGCGGCAGGCGATGGGTGCTCCGGTTTGAGGTGAGCAAGGACGCGAAAAACGCGGGCGGCCTGACGCTCTTCGGAAGCAAGTTCGGCAATTACAGCCAGGACATTCTGGTGCGCACATTCTATCGGGAAATGGATTAAATGCAAGCCTTTCAAATCATGCCGGGGCTTCAGGAGGATTCTCATGCTTAGCTTTATGATCAACCCCGACCGCGTACTGGCCGAACGGGACCCGATGATCTACGGACAATTCCTGGAGCATTTCCACCGTCAGATCTATGGCGGTGTCTACGAACCTGCCTCTCCGCTTGCAGATGCGTTCGGTTTCCGCACGGACGTTCTTGACGCGCTCAAGCAAATTCAGGTTCCTGTGATTCGCTGGCCCGGCGGCTGCTTCGTGTCCTCCTACGACTGGAAAAAGGGCGTTGGCAAAAATCGCGAACCATCCTTCGACAAAGCGTGGCGCGTCGAGGAACCCAACAGTTTCGGAACCGACGAGTTCTATGAACTGTGCAAGGCATTGGGCTGCGAGATGTACATCTGCGGAAACGCGGGCACAGGCTCGATGGAAGAGATGAGCGACTGGCTGGAATATACAAACCTCGCCTTTGAGGGGAAGTACGCTCGCTGGCGCATTGACAACGGGTACAAAAAGCCTTTTGGCGTCAAGTATTTCAGTATCGGCAACGAGAATTACGGGCATTGGGAGCTGGGCGCGAAGGAACGGCATGAGTGGGCGCGGCTTGTGACGGAAACGGCCAAGCTTTTGAAGCGCGTGGATCCGTCGGTGCAACTCAGCGCAGCGGCGTTGCCCGACCCGGAGTGGAATTTGGAACTGATCAAGCGTGCAGGCCCGTACTTGGATTGGATTTCCGTTCACGAGTACTGGGACGCCATCCACACCACAAACGCGCTGGCGAGCTATGAAGAGGCGATGGCCTATACCGGAAAGCTGGATGATTCCATCAAACGCGTGGAGGGCATCCTGGCCGCGACCGGCTATCTGGGAAGGATCAAAATCGCGTTTGACGAGTGGAACCTCCGGGGCTGGTATCACCCCAATTCACACGAGACAAACCTGCCTATCGATAAGGCGATGTACCTGGATCCACGCGACAAAAATGATGAGAACCAGTCCTACACGATGGCGGACACGGTGTTTACCGCATGTTTTTTGAACACGCTTCTGCGGCATGCGGACAACGTGAAGATGGCCAACTACGCACCGGCGGTCAATACCCGCGGGCTGATCTATACCCACGAGGATGGCATTGTGCTTCGCGGCACCTACCATGTGTTTGATCTGTTTGTAAACCAGATGGGCGACCGTGTAATCGACATGTGGAGTCGGGATCATCATGGGATGACTGTTACCGCCAAGGGCGGGTGCGAAGTCCAAGTGGAGGCGCTGGACGCTGTCTCCACCATCCGGCCGGATGGGCGTGTCGCGGTGTCGCTGATCAATAAACACTCCACGGATGTGATAGAGGTCGCTTTGTCTCTCGTAACTTGCAGCAGTACAGATTCTGTTGATCTTTACTCGATCACCGCAGACAGCGTTGCGGCGTATAATGACGTTGAGACACCCGACCGGGTGAGAATCACGACAACAAAGCTTACGGCCTCCGACAACGCAATAGGCCTCAGCCTTCCGCCGCATTCAGTACACGTGTTGCTGATCGGATAGTCGAACTTGGTCGGACACCAGCTCGCCAAGCCGTGTGTCCGATCGCGCTAAGCAACACGGGGATATTGATCTCAACCGTTTTTTATTAGTATCCGCGCGAGCTCTTTAGCCTCGCGCGCGTCCAGGATTTGATTAAGGGTCTTTCGCGTTTTTGCTTTGTTCTGATCCGGCGAGTATCTGGTTACGGTAGTTACGAGCGCTCATGTTTGCATGCTTTAAAAACATCATCGAAAAATGCTTGTAGCTGCTGAAGCCGACGCGTTCGGCAATCTCCGTTATTGGGATATCCTTCGCAAGCAGCAACTTTACCTGCTCGATCCGAAGACAATTGAGCCAATCTTCATACCGGTCTCCTTCCGGAAGGTAAGGCTCAGATGCCCCGGAGACAGAAACACCTCGTTTGCCAGATCCTGCAACGAGATGTTCTCCGTGTAATGGTCTTTCATGTATACCGGGCAGTCGCATCGTCAGACGCGGAGCGCACTTATTGGTTGTCGGCCGAATATAGCGGAAGCAATCCTTTCTCCCGCAATTCATCCTTGGTTGGTATGGACGACTGGGCGCCCTTACGGGTGATGACGATCTCCGCCACCGCCATGGCGCTTTGAATCGCGTCGGGCAGCTTGAGTCCGGAAGCCAGGCTGATGGCCACGCTCGCGGTAAAGCTGTCGCCGGCCGCGGTGGTATCCACCGCGCGGATGCCGGGCGTCGGAGGGTAGAACCTCTCGAACCCGTCGGCGGTGCTGAGGAAAGCGCCCTTGTCCCCCAGTGTCGCGATCACGTTTTTTACGCCGCGGGCTTTGAGCGCCGCCGCCGCATGGGAGAGGTTCTCGGACGCGGTGTGATCGCCCGTAAGCATGGCCAATTCCGTCTCGTTTGGTGTGGCGATGTCCACGTAGCGGAACAGTGCCTCGTCGATTGCAACGGATGCCGGCGCCGGGTCCAGGATGACGGTCTTCCCCAGAGCTTTTGCCAGCCTTGCGGTGTGCAGCACGGTTTCCATCGGAATTTCCAGCTGCATTACGAGGATGTCGCACCGCTCGATCACGGAGCGCATGCCCTCGATGTACGCCTTGTCTACGAGGCTGTTGGTGCCAGGGATCACGATGATCGAGTTGTCGCCGTCGTCGTTCACCGCGATGACGGCCATGCCGGTGCTGCGCTCGGCGGTTTTTTTTACATAGGCCACGTCCACGTCCGCGCCCTTCAGGCTGTCCAGGAGCAAGCCACCGTAGGAATCCTCCCCCACCGCGCCCAGCATCACGGCGTCCCCGCCCAGGCGACCGACCGCGAACGCCTGGTTTGCGCCCTTGCCGCCCGGCGTGATCGAAAGGCGGTCCGCCAGGATGGTCTCGCCCACCGCAGGGGTGTGGGGCACGTATACGGAATAGTCTACGTTCATGCTTCCGACAATTGCGATTTTTTTCATTTTATGCCTCTGGGTCTATAGATTTATCCTTTGACGCCACTGCTGATGACGCCCTGCACGAAGTACTTCTGGAACGGCAAAAACAGCGACAGCGGGATCAGCGCCGATACGATGGTGCCCGCATACATGCAGGACCACAGGGTCTGCCGCTCCATCTTAAAGGACGAGAGCGCGATCTGAATCGTCTGCACGTTCTTGGACCGGGCCACGAGCAGCGGCCACAGATAGGCGTTCCACTGGTCCATGAAGATCATCAGCCCCGCGGTAATGAATACCGGAACGGAAGACGGCAGGATGATCCGGAAGAAGATCTGTGCCAGGTTCGCGCCGTCGATGCGCCCGGCTTCGATCAAGGAAGGCGGAATGTCCTTGAAGAACTGTGTGAACAGGAACAGCACCAGGCCGCTGGCGATGGCGGGCAGGATCATCCCGAGGCGGGTGTCTACCATGCCCATGCCGTCCACCACGTTGTACAGCGGCATTGCGATGGCCTCAAACGGAATCATGAACGACGCCAGCACCACCGCATACAAAATGCCCTTAAAGCGAAAATCAAACGTGGCGAAAGCGAACGCGGCGACGGAGTTGATCAGGCAGCCCAGCGGGATCAGAATCGCGATCAGAATGAGCGTGTTGATCATGGGCGTCAGGAAGTTGAACTGGGTGAACAGCTGCACGTAGGAATCGAAGGTAGGCTCCACCGGGAAGAGCGTGTGGATGGTGAAGGGCACCGTGTACTGAAAGAGCTCCTTGTCCGTTCGGAGCGAGGCCGAAACCGCCCACAGCAGCGGAAAAAGCGTGACCAGCGCGATGACGGACAACAGAACGTACAAAAGGATCTTCGTCCGAGGCTTGTAGGTGATCACGAC
>JAEZTD010000414.1 GCA_023443705.1 Bacillota bacterium
TTTCCTGTACAACACGCTGGACAACATCGGCGCGATGATCTTCCTCAAAAACACCGACGATGCCTACCGCATGCTGAAGGCGCTGGGCCAGTTCTACCGGTCGAGCTTGTCTGGCGGCAGGTCGCTGGTGACGGTGGAGAAGGAAATGGAGATTGTCAATAGCTACCTGACCATCCAGCAGATGCGATTCCAGAACCGCTTTAACTATACCATCGAGGCGGACGACGACGTGCGCGCATTGCTGATTCCCAAGATGATCGTGCAGCCGCTGGTTGAGAACGCCATCCGGCACGGAATCCGGGACTGTGATTATCCGGGCGAGGTACACGTGCGAGCGTTCGCACAAGGGGACGCGGTGGTGCTCAGCGTTAGGGACAACGGTGTGGGTTTCCCGGAGGACAAAAAGCGCGCGCTGACCGGCGGCGAAAAGATCGAGCGCGACGGCGAGGGATTTGGCCTTACCAGCGTCATTGACCGGCTACGCATCTATTACGACCCGATCTGCAGTCTGGAGATCGTGAACAACACGCCCGGCTGCACGGTGTCGATCCTGATCCGGCGGAAGGAGGCTTCGGAATGAACCGGGTTTTAATCGTGGACGACGAGTACTACATCCGGCAGATGCTGCGCGCCGCGGTTGCGTGGGCCGACATCGGCTACGAGATCGCGGGGGAGGCGGAGGACGGGCTCTCCGCGCTGCGCGAGATTGAGCGCACGCGCCCGGACGTGGTGCTGGTGGACATCAACATCCCCAAGCTGTTCGGGCTAGAACTGATCGAGCGCATCACCAAGGAATACCCGACGATTTCGGTGGTGATCCTGTCGGCCTATGACAAATTCGCCTACGCGCAGCAGGCGGTGCGAATGGGTGTGTTCGAATACCTGCTCAAGCCCATCGACCCTGAGGCTATTGCGCAGTCTTTTGTTCGCCTTCAGAGCCGGATTGAACAAAACCGACTCCAATCCTCCGTGGAACGGGCGCACGCTGTGGGGGATGAAGACCCGCTGTCCAAGCGCATCCGCGCGGTGATCCTGGAGAACTACCGCAACCCGGAGTTTTCGCCCGCGAAGCTTGCGGAGATGCTGCACGTCAACCCTAACCACATGAGCCGCGTCTACCGACAGGAAACAGGCGGCACCATCATCGAGGAGCTGATCGACACCCGCATGGGGGAGGCGCGGCGGCTGATGGATGAAAGCCCGACGATGCCGGTGGGCGAAGTGGCGCGGCGCTGCGGCTACGCCGACCCCCTGTACTTCAGCAAGGCCTTCAAAAAGAAGTACGGCGTTTCCCCGCAACAGAGCAGAAATCTAAATAAGGTACGCGTGTTTTTTCCATAAACCGCACAGGATTTTGCATGGTCATTTGGAAGTTCCTTCGTATAATGGAATCATGCCGACCGGTGCACCGTCGGAAACCCTGGCATCATGAAGTTAAGGGAGGAAATCCTATGCGCAAATCCCGCATCGTAAGCCTTCTTCTGGCTGTGATTCTCCTAATCGCAGGCCTCAGTGCGTTCGCCGAGGGCCAGACCACCATCACCGTGCTGACTCGCTGGTCGGGCAGTGATCCGATGGCTGAATACCTGGACAACTTCATCAAGGAGTTTGAGGCCGCCAACCCCGACGTGAAGGTGGAGAACATCTCCGTCAATGAGGAAGCCTCCTACAACAACAAGTTTAAGACCCTGGTCGCCACCGGCGACATCCCGAACATCTTCTACCTGCCCGGCATCGCAAGCCTGGTCAAGTACGCCGAGAACGGCCTGATCATGGACGTCAGCGAGCTTTTCAGCGACGAGGAATGGTACGGCGGCTTCGTAAACGGCGCGTTTGACATGTTCAACTTCGAGCCCTACGGCGTCAAGGGCACGTACGCCATCCCGTTCGCGGTGACCCCGGAAGTCATCTTCTACAACGTCGACCTCTTGAAGTCCGTCGGCTACGAGATTTTCCCGGAGACCATGGACGATTTCTACGCCATGATGGATAAGCTGGCCGCCAAGGGCATCGCGCCCTTCGCGCCTGGCGCCAAGGAGACCTGGCGCACCGGCCACTTCCACAACCAGTTCCTCTACCGCTGGTGCGGCGTGCCCAAGGCGATGGATCTGGGCGCCCGCAAGGCCAAGTGGACCGACGAGGACGTCGTGAAGTCGCTGGCCTATGTAAAGGAAATGAACGACCGCGGCTACTTCGTGGAGAACTGCGTGGGTCTGACCTACGACATGGAAAAGCAGATGTTCTTCTCGCAGCAGTCGGCCATGGTCAACAACGGCTCCTGGTTCATCGGCGACATCAACGGCGCGGGCGATCTGCCCTTCACAGTGGGCGTTGCCAAGTTCCCCTACTTTGCCGAGAAGCCGGAGTTCAAGGACCACATCATCTGCTATCCGCAGAACTACGTACTCAAGGGCGGCATGGATGAAAAGGAAAAGGATGCCACCGTCCGCTTCATCAAGGCCTACACCGCCAAAGAAAACCAGACCCGCGTGATCGTCGAGAAGGGCACGCTGCCCATCCGCAAGGACATCGACTACACCGGGATCGAGGTCAGCCCGCTGTTCAAGCAGTGCATGGATATCGTGGGCTCCGCCGTCGCGCAGGGCGGCGACAGCTTCGACTACGACCAGCTCTCCTCCATGCAGGATGTGACGCGCAACGCCATCGTCGGCATGCTGCTGGGCAACTCGCCCGAGCAGGCGGCGCAGGAGATCCAGGCCGAAATCGACGCCAACGGCTGATCACACTTCCCTCGGAGCGGCTACCCACACCCGGGGCAGCCGCTCCTTTCATTCGGGGTCAAGGAGCGAAGCCATGCTGAAGCACTATTCCAACAAGAGAATCATCTTTCTATTCCTGTTCCCTGCGCTGGCGATCTATGTGGGGCTGGCGGTGTGGCCAATTCTGCAGTCGGTCCGGTTTTCGTTCTTTGAATGGCCGGGCATTCAGGGCGTAGATCTCAAGTTTGTGGGGCTTAAAAACTTCCGGACGATGTTCGCCTCGGCCAAGTTCTGGCTGTCCGTCCGCAACGTGCTGCAGTTCATCGGGCTCAACCTGGTGCTGCAGATCCTGTTGGGCTACGGCCTTGCGTTGATGGTGGCGAAGTATTACCGGGGTTTCAAGTTTTTCAAGATGGCGTTTTTCTGCCCGGTGGTGCTGCCGCTGACGGCGACGGCGCTACTATGGAACTTCATCTACTTTCCCAACAACATCGGTATCCTGAACCAGTTTCTGGAGGGCGTCGGGTTGGGCCCGCTGAAGACCGGCTGGCTGATCACGCCCCAGACGGCGCTGAACGCCGTGACGGTGGCCAACGTCTGGACGGGGTTCGGATACCATCTTGTGATCGGCTTCGCCGCGCTCGCCGCCGTTCCGGACGGCATACTGG
>JAEZTD010000426.1 GCA_023443705.1 Bacillota bacterium
CTTTGCGCCCTGTCGATAGGGCATGCGCCAGTAGCAGTTGAGCCCGGCCCGCGGGACGACATTGACCGGCAGCGACTGGACGCCGTGGTGGGCATCGTCATGCCCCATGGCGAAGAACGCGCCCAGCGGGCACTCGACGGAAGGGTTTTCTTCTCCATCCCAGTACATGCGCAGCACCAGCTCGCTCAGGCGGCGGTGATCGGTGGTCAGAAAGATCTCGCGGATACTTCCGCTGCCCTGAACATCCATCAGCACCACCGTTTCATGGGGCGCGACCTTTATGAAGGGGCGAACCTTCCAGCCCTTGCCCAGGTGCATTGCCCCGCCGCTGAAGGGAAGGTCCGGATCCGTGGGGTTCGGTTCCCAGCGGCAGGCCGCGCCTTTTTCGCCGGTGGGATTCTCGGCGCTGATCTGTCGGGTGGGGACGCCAATTTCATCGTAATACAAATCTGATACTCCTTCCAAAGCGCAAATGAAAGCAGGTTCGCGCGACCGTCTGCTCGGGCCTGCGCGAACCTGTACCTTTTAGCGGGGCCAGCGTTCCCGGGAGCCGGGCAGCGACGGGAAGGCCGTGTGCGGCTCCGTCTGGTACCAGTAGCTCACCGAGCACACATCGTCCTGGCGCTCGAACAGGCCGAGTTCGCACACGCCAATCTGCTGCAGTTCCACCCGGAGATCCTTCTGGAAGAGGATCGGGTCCGCCACATGCCAGCGGTAGAAGCCGCGCATCGGCGGGCAGTCGCGGTTGAAGTAGTCGTTGTGGAAGTCGTCGTCCCTCGAATAGAACGGGTAGCCCATGAAGGGGGTGCAGTAGGTCTTTTCCAATATGTGGCCGCGCTCGTCGGTGTAGCCGCCGAAGGACCACGCGCCGCCGAAGTAGTCTTCTGTGCCGGTGGAGCACTGGCTGGGGAACTCTTCGTCGCCGTCGATGTAGAATTTTATCTCGCCCTCGCCCCACCAGTAGCGCTCCAGCGTTGCAAGACCAAGGTAGGTCCCGATGTAATGGCCTCGCCCGCGGACGCCGTCCAGAAGCACGTAGTCCTTCTGGAGCGTCGTCAGGCGCTCGCGCCGCCACTGGGCATGGAAGTAGGCCGCGTCCTCGGGCACATCGTCCGACAGGACGTAGTCCACCTGGTAGAAGAAAGCGGGGACTTCGCCGGCGTGCTGGTTTTCCAGTGTGATCCGCGCGCCTTTTCTAAACGGCATGGGGATGAAGCTGTTCATGCCCCGTTTGGGGTTGACCACGATGGGCAGCGAGTTGACTTCGCAGCCCCGGGCAAAGCCGTTTAAGAAAAAGTCCCCAAGCGGGCACTCGACGGACGGCGTCTCTTCGCCGTCCCAGTACATGCGCAGGATCAAATCGCGCAATACGAAGCGGCCCTTCTCGGTGCGGTCGGTCACGGTGCACCAGATGTGCTGGATGGCGCCACTGCCTGCGATGTCCGCCAGAACAACCGTTTCACCGGGCGCGATGGCACGGATGCAGGGCGAGCCCTTGCGCTTCGGCCCCAGTTCGCTCGCCGCCTTTGCGCCCGCGCCTTTTTCACCGGTACGGTTTTCCCAGTTGATCGAGCAGGAGCGCCCGGAGCGCAGCATGGGCATTCCGCCCAGGAAGAAGCCGTTCATGTCAAATCCCTCCGTTTTTATCGTTGTGTCACTGTTTCACGCCGCCCGCCATGATGCCCTCCATGATCTTCTTCTCAAAGCAGAGCACGAACACGATGATGGGCAGGATGATGATGCAGCCGATGGTGGAGATCATGTCCCAGGGGACGTCGTAGGTGTTCTTCCGGGGCACGGTGGTGATGCCGACGCTGAGCACGTCGATCCGGTTGGCGAAGAACAGCGGCGTGAAGAGGTCGTTGAGGCACGTGATGAAGTTGATGATTGCGATGGTGGCGATGGCCGGGGTCATCAGCGGAAGGATGATTAGAAACAGCTTCTGCAGGAAGTTGGCGCCGTCCACCTCGGCGGCCTCTTCGATGGTGTAGGGCACCTGCTGCACGAAGTTCATCAGGATCAGCACCGAAAACGGTATCAGCGCGCTGGTGTACAGGATGATGAGCCCCGGGTAGGTGTCCACCAGCTGAAGCGAGCGGAAGAAATCGTAAGCGGTGCGCGCCGTGACGATGCCCGGGATCAGCGACGAAAAGAGCAGCGCAAGGTAGGCGAATTTGATGCCCTTGCGGTCAAACCGCGCGAAGGCGTAGGCCGCCATCAACCCAAACAGGATGGAGCCTGCGAGCGCGCAGGCGGTGATTAAGAGCGTATTTTGCACCTTGGAGGCGATGTTCATGTCGTTAAAGGCGCGCAGGTAGCTTTCAAAGGTCGGGTGCGCGGGCAGGTAGCGGATGGGGGAGGTGTATAACTCGGAGGGGGGCGTAATTGAGGAGATAAAGATCCACCACAGCGGGAACAGGATCACAAAACAGATGAGCGCCGTCAGCCCCCAGCGGATGATCGAAGTGACCACCTTGCTGCGGGAAGGGCGGCGGCGGGCGATCGTTGTCATTGGCTCACCTTCCTTATGCGTCCACGCGGGAGATCGCGTAGACGTTGATCAAGCTGAGGACGACCATCACGCCGAACAGGAACACCGCGAGTGCGCTGGCATAGCCCAGGTTCATCATGGAGAACGCCTCCATCGAAATGCGGTATGCGAGGAGCGACGTGGCGTCGGCGGGGCCGCCTGCCGTCATGGAGTACACCACATCGAAGCTGGTCAGCCGCCACATGGTAAAGAAAATGGTGAGCGTCAGCAGATTGCGGGTGATGAGCGGCAGCGTGATTTTGAAAAAGCTTCGGATGGGCCCGGCGCCGTCCACCCGGGCGGATTCATAGATTTCGGATGGGATGAACTGCAGCCCCGAAAGCACCAGGATGGCGAAGAAGGGCACGTCCTTCCAAAGGTCCACCGCGATCACCGCGAAGCGGGCGGTGCCGGAGGAGACCAACCAGTCGTACCGGAAGCTGGGATCAAACCAGCGAATGAAGTCATTGATGAGGCCGTACTGGCCGTTGAACGCCCAGCGGGCGGCGATGCCCACCACGACCATCGGCATGGCCCAAGGCATCAGCGTTACCGTGCGGAGCAGTTTTTTGCCCTTGAACTGCTGGTTCAGCATCAGCGCCAGCAAAACACCCAGCACGATGTGAAGCGCCATGGAGACCACGGTGAAGATGGATGTGAACTGCAAAGATTTCAGAAATTTCTCGTCCGAGAACATGTTCACGAAGTTTTTAAGCCCCACAAATCCGCCGCTGTTGCGCTTGAACAGGCTCAGGTTGAAAAGGCTGTTGTAAAAGGTCATCAGGAAGGGGTACAGGGTCGTAAAGGCACGAATCAAAAGCGCCGGCGCCGCCAACACCCAAGCGATCCAGTACTTCTGTCGGCGACCCGAGTAGGCGATTCTTTGATTGGGGGTGTGGCGCTGTTTCACCGTCCGTGTTCCTTGCATGGGCGCAACCTCCCGGTTTGAAAAGTAAATCCTGGCGCGTCGGCCGAGGGAATGAAGGGGGAGGATGGTTGCCCATCCTCCCCGCGTCGGCCGTAGGGCTACTTCATTTCTTCGTACGCAGCCAACTGCTTCTGGCCCAGCTCGTCCAGCGTGATCTCGTTCAAGATGTACTGCTGGAACAGCGTGCCGGTGACGGTGATGTACTCCATCGTCGCGGGTACCATTGGGCGGCCGCGCATGACGGAATTGTCGCGGTACAGCTGCATGTTGCCCAGCAGATCCTTAAACGCGCTGTATTCCTCGCTCTTGACCGTTTCGCTCGCAAGCACGTCGGAGCGGGCCGGGGGCTGGTTGGCAAGGCGCAGGTACGCGAGCTCAAATTCCGGGCTGGCGATGAAATCCAGAACCTTCTTGGCTTCCTCGTAGTTCTGGCTGCTCGCGTTGAGCACGTAGTACCAGGCGTCCATGAAGGCCGAGGAGGTTTCGAAAGTGGGCATGGCGATCATGTGTACCTGCTCGGGGCTGTAGAGGCCGGCGGTCTTGGCCATGCCTTCCATCCAGCCGCACCACTGCAGGATGATGCCGTACTTCTTGTCGAAGAACTTCTGGTTCATCGGCTCGTACTGCTCGCTGAGCTGCGCGAGAGAGGTAACTTTCCAGGTGTTGGCCATGTCATACATGAACTGGAGGGCCTCACGGCTCTTCTCGTTGGTCCAGTCGAAGGGATCGCCGCCGAACAGGTTGATAAACACACCGATTTCATTGTGGCTGTAGGTGGCCTCCCAGGAGCCGCCGTAGCCGTAGACGTCCTCATCGGGCTTGCTCATCGCCTTAATGGCCTCGATGAACTCTTCCTTGTTGGTGGGCACCTTCACGCCCGCCGCGTCCAGCATATCCTGGTTGACCCACATGGTCAGCGCACCGTTGTAGGTGGGCACGCCGTAGATGCGGCCGTCCAGCATGTAGCGGTCCTTCATGAAATTCTGGTCGAAGAACTGAGACACTTCGGGCCTCATGACGTCCTCTTCCAGCGGGGCCAGGAAGCCTGCGGCCATGTACTGGGTGATCATCTCATCGTTGATGTTGATCAGGTCGACAGTGCTGTCGCCCGAGGCCAGAATGGTGGTGAACTTGGCCACGCGGTCGTCCGGGTTGGAGGGGGAGGTAATGGCCTCGACATTAACGCCGGTCGATTCCTCAATCAGGGCTTCCATTTCCGGCCACCACTGGTTGGTGGTGTCGTTGGTCATGAGGGTGATGTCCGCGAGCGCCGTGGATGCGAACACCGCGAGTGCGAGCACGCATACAGTCAGGATCTTCCACATTCTCATCATGATGGTTTCTCCCTTCGGTTCTTTTTCGCCTGTAATGGCGTCTAATGAAAGTATGACAGAGCAGAGCGCGCATGAAAATACAATCCTTTGCGGTCTTCCTGCGATATATTGTGCGTTTTGGCGAGACCGCTTGCAAAAAACGCACGATGCCGATATCATGTAAAATAAGTAGGGAACAGCCGGGCGGCTCCGAAGGTCGAAAGCCTGAGCATATCCCTTTTTTGTCGTTTCCCGGCGGCTTGAGCCGGTATTAATAACGCGCAACACCCACGTGAAAGGCGGAGCGCGCATGCATAAAGGCGCATTCCTAAAAGGTTTGCTTCGGCACAGCTACTACCAAAAGCTGGTGATGAGCCATCTGCTCGTCCTGTTTTTGACGATCAGCATCATGGCGGGGTTCAACTACGCGTTTTCGAGGGATCAACAGAGCCAGCGTATCCTGGAGATGCTGGGCTATTCCGGCCAGCAGACCGCCGCCAGCATCGAGGCACGCTTTGCGCAAATGCAGAACGTCAGCGAAATGGTTCGCTTCACGCTGCAGCAGACGCTGCTCGAATCGCTGGGAAAGGCGCCGCAGCCGCAAAAAGACGCCGACACCATCAGCACGATACGCACGCTCAGGGACTCCTTCCACTTTGCGGACATTTCCGCATGGCTGCCGTCCGCTTACTTTTCGTCAGGCGAAGGCATTACGTTTTTTGACATCACGAAGCCCGGCGGTCGGCCCATGCGCCAGGAAGTACTGAGCGCGCCTTACAACAAGATGCAATGGATGGCGCTGAGCGATTACTCGTACCCGTTCATGCGCTTTTTCAGCTATGACCGCTACAACCTCATCACCTGCTTCATGCGCGTCAGCATGCTGAGCGCGGCGGATTCCTTTTGCTTTTTCATCGACATAGACGAGCGGGAGCTGGCCGCGCTTTTAGACAAATCCGATACGACCCCCATCGTTCAGTACATTGTGGACGACCAGGGGAAGATCCTCTCTCACCCCGACAGCGCGCTGTTGGGTCAGGCGCTTTCGCCGGATTTTTTAACCGCGCTTGAGGACGCGGGCAGCAGTCATCCCATCTGGTTTGAGGAAACGGCCTGTTTGGTGTATCCGCTGGGGGAGACGGACTGGAAGCTCGTGGTATCCGTGCCGGAGAGCTATCTGGCCTCGGTCTCGCTGACCAGCGCCAACGGCCTCCTGATCGCGGTGGCCATCGCCGCGGTCGTGGCGGTGCTCGTTTCGCTGATCATATCCAGGCAGCTGATGCGCAAGCTCGTCATGATGAGCGGGGTCATCCGCTCTATCGAGCCAACCTTCCGCCCGGACGGCGAATCGTTCTCCATGATCACCGCCAAGATGCCCGAGCCTCCGCGCGGCACGCCGCCGGACGTGCTGGACGAGCTTGCGCTGGTATTCAACAAGCTCGTGGACCGGTTGAACGGCTCGATGCAGAGCGCACTCGACAGTTCTCTGGCGCAGGAAAAACTGCGCTACCAGCTGCTCCGGGCCAAAATCAATCCACACTTCCTCTACAACATATTGGACTCGATCAAGATCTGCAACACGCTTGGGCGCAGGGAGGATGCCAACCGTATGCTCTCGAAGCTCGCGGCGTTCTACCGCCTGATCCTGCGCAAGAACGACCTGGACATCATCACGATCGGCGAGGAGTTGGACATCGTACGGCTGTACCTCGAAATGGAGGCCATCAGCCACGAACATGCCTTCTCGTTCACACTTGAAGCGGATCCCGGTGTGGAACTGTTCTCGATCCCGCGCTTCGTACTGCAGCCGCTGGTGGAAAACTGCGTCATCCACGGCCTTCCGGGGGACGCCAAGCACATGACCATCGCCATATCCCTCACCTATGCCGGGGACGCCATCTCCATCGAGATCCGGGACGATGGGCTTGGCATGGACGAAGCCATGATGGCAAAACTTATGCGCGTGATCCGCGGCGAGGAAGGGCCGCCGCAGTTGCGTGGCACCACGGCGTTCTACGGCCTGACGAACGTGTCCGCCCGGCTGAAGCCCTATGTGATGGACCCTTCGGAACCCATCCACTACACCTCCCGGGCGGGAAGCGGCACCAGCGTCATGGTGGAGCTGAAGCAGATTTTGCCGGATGATCCGGAGGAAACCGAACCTCAAAGGAGATAGAGCATGTACAAGGTCATCATCGCGGACGACAACGCGCTGTCCATCAAGGGATTGGAGGCCAATCTGGATTTTGCCGCCATCGGCGCGGAGCTTGCGGGTTCCTTTTTAAGCGGCATGGACGTCGTGAACTATCTGGAGGGGCACGGAGATGTGGATCTCCTGGTCAGCGACATCCGCATGCCGTACATGACCGGCCTTGAGCTTGCGCGGGAGGTGCTCCAGCGCAACAAAACGATGAAGATTGTGCTGATCAGCGCCTATGACGACTTTGATTACGCGCAGGAGGCACTTCGCATCGGCGTGACGGACTACGTGCAAAAACCCATCCAGTACGATGAATTGTTGGATACCATGAAACGGGCGCTGCAAAAACTGGAGGAGGAGCGGACGGTGCTGCGCAGGCTGGAAAGGGCGCAGCCGGAACTCCGGAAAAAGTTCTACCTTGACTTGACGCGCGTCCACCCGATGCTGGCTCCCCACGCGCTCTCCAAGGAAGCGCAGTACCTGGGCATCGCCACGGAGGGGGGCAGCTTCCTTTGTCTGGCGATTTCCGGCGAACAGAACGAGGAAAATCTCGCCGCATCCGGCATCGAGGCGGCGATCATGAACCAGTTTTTGCAGACCGACGCGCTGGAGGCCTGGTTTGGCGCGGAAATGGAGTGCCACCTGATCAGCGATCGGGAGGATCAGCTGGCCATTTTGCACGACAGAAATCTGGACGGAACCGCTATGGTGCGGAAGGTGCGCGCGCTGTGTGAAGGGTTTGGGGCGGCCCATGAGAACCTGAACCAGGCGCTGTACTTTGGCATCGGCCCCGCGCAGGATTCGCTTTGGAAGATCGTGATGTCCATGGACATGGCGCGGCGCGCGGCCAACCGCCGCTTCGTGGCCCCTGATCAGCATGTATTCACGGAATCGGACGACCGAGCGGGAACCATGCCGTTTTTGACGCGCATCACCGGGGCGCAGGGCGAAATCGTCCAACTGCTGTTAAGGCGTGATTTGCCGGAACTGGACCGGATGGTGATCCAGCTCACGGAGAGCGTGGTGGGGATGCTGAAGGATCAGAGCCTCATCGTGCCCTATCTCGTGGTGCTGATATCCGGCGTTCTGGGCCAGGTATCCCAAGACGGCGTGGATCTGTCCGAAGCCGAGCGCACCGTTGCCGCCTTTGGCGCAAGGGGGCGGCATCCGGTGAGCCCGCGCGATACCCAGGAGATGCTCCGCCAGTTTTTTCGGCAGACGGTGGAGGCGCTGGATCAATCCCTTCAGAGTTACCAGCAAAAACTGCTCAGCAAGGTGAAGCAGTACATCGAGGACCACCTGCGGGACAGCCAGTTGCGGCTTGAAAATATCGCGGATGCGGTGCATGTGACCCACTCGCATTTAAGCCGCATTTTCAAGCGATCCGAGGGGATTAACCTCAGCGACTACATCACCCAGAAGCGCATCGAAAAGGCGACACACCTGCTGCGGAGCACATCGGAATCCATCTCTTTTGTGAGTGAACAGGTGGGCTATGCCTCTCCCTACTACTTCAGCGCCTGCTTCAAAAAGGTTACCGGCATGACGCCCAGCGAATACCGAAAGGCCTGGTAAAGCGGAGCGCCTTTGCGCTCTTCACGCCCCGTCCGCCTGCCGAAGGGTGTCCGAGATTTTCTCGAAGAAGTGATTAGAGGCGCTTGAAGGGGTGGTCGTTGGCATTTCCGAACTGAAGAAGCGCGAGGCGCAGATCACCTACCTCAACGAGCGTGACCATCTGACAGGCATTGATTCTCTTCTCCTGCCAGGAAAACGAGGACTGCCTCCAGCTTCTGCTTTCCAGCGGCACTCCCTTCGTGATCCTGTGCCGGGAGTTTTTAAACCAGCCCGCAGATTACGTCCTCTGGCAGGAAGAGGAAGCTATTCTTCCCGATGGAAGTGATCGCCTGTAGAATCACCTTTTCATCCTCAAGTCCGGCTGTAGACCGAGAGAGCGATTTCGAGCAGCTCCCGTTTTTTACAACCACACCCAAGGGAATAGCGTTTGGTTGATAAGCCGATTCCCTGCACCGGAATGTGGCGGCGGCGCCACGGGATTGTCAAAGTTACATAATCTTAATAAATAAAATAAGAAAACATATTGTAGTTATATCGTGATAAGCATATAATCTAAACGGTGATGGAACTTGTCTCATGAGGATGCTCCTAGCAAACCATCCGAAAGGAAGGGGCGCAAAGCTACAGGGCCTAAACCCTACGGGCGCTCGAGAGTCTGAAGGGCATGGCAGCCAGTTACCATCAAGGATGCTCATGGCAAAGTGCGCGAAAGCGCGCGACGCAAAGCTACAGGGCCCAAACGCGCCGGGGAACACGTGCCGGAGCGCCGGGCAGCCAGCTGCCATCTGATCAGGCCGCGCTTCCCCGGCGGCCCAGCCGCTTTCGCGAAGTGGCACGGGTACCGGTCAAGCAGCAGCGCTGTATGAGCTGAGTCCATGAATATTATTGGAGGGTTGACTGTTATGAAGAAGTTCCTTCTCACCGCTGTTCTGATCCTGGCCGTCCTGACCTCCCTGACCGCGGGTACCTTGGCTAACTACACCATGGAACTGGCTCCCTTTCAGGTAACCGGCGTTGCCAAGGCCTTCAACTTCTATGCAGATAGCTCTATGAGCGCCAATACTCAGATTAAGATCGCCCCTGGTGAGGCCCAGGAATACAGCGTAGTTCTGCAGCAAAGGACCGAAGTTCCGGTTAATTACACGGCTACTATGAGCTTCCTTGGTGGGGATGCCGATTTTTATACAAGATTAGGCGCTCCTACTGTCACCTATACCGTTGATGGCGCTGCTGGAAGCGGAATCTCCATCTCCGGTAATAAGGTAACGCTCCCCACCATTGATGCAGGTAATCGCAAGATCGTCATCACCTTTAGGTGCGCGTGGGCATCGCAGACTGGTGATATCATAGCCGCAGGGAAGAGCGCCACGATGAACGTTACAGTCAAGGGTGAACAGAAAATCTAATCCTGCGTCATCAGGGCCAAAGGCGTAAGCTTTGCCCATCGGGTGGAAGTTCTCGGAACTTCCACCCGATGATGCGTAGCTTGGGGGCAAAGTCGATTTCACCTCAGCAGGAAGGGGGGCGGCGGATGTGGTCAGGCTCAAGGCGCTGTGGCTGATTCTGCTGACTGTGTCGGTTGCCGCCGTGCTGTCCGCGGGGACGCTGGCAGCCTACAACCAGACGGCGGAACTTTCAGGAAGCATACGCGCCGCGCAGTTTGTGTTCCACGTCAACGGCAGCGGGGAGGAGACGCAGTCGCTTGGCGTGCGGGAACTCGTGCCGGGCGGGCGCGAGACGTTCGACATCCTGATTGACACATCAGGCTCCGAGGTGGGGGTGGATGTGGCGCTGAAAGTGAGCGCGTCCGGCTCCCAACTCCCGCCGGGGATTGTGGTGCTGGTGGATGGCGAATCCATCGGTTCCACCGGCAGCTGTACCAAGAAGTACCCGGGCGTGGAGAATCCGCGCACCGTGTCCGTCGAGGTTTGGTGGGACGCCACACTGGACGAGCTTATGGCCCGGTATCAGGATTCGCAGAATTTCACGCTGTCGCTGTCCGCAAGCGTAACCGCAACGCAGGCTGCGTAAGGCGCGCCGGGGCCGCGCGGCCGATGGCCCGCGGGGGAAAGCACCAGTCACAAAAACAGGAAGGGCGGTGGACGGATGAGCGCGCGGCGCTTCCTTCTTAACCTGACGGCCGGGGCGCTGGTTTTTTGCCTGTTCGCCGGCGCCGCCCACGCCCTCTATCAGAAAACCATCTCGCTGACCGGCACGGTGACGCTGGTGTTCGTCGTGCCAAGAGAAATCGACCTGAGCGCCGAAGACTACCGCAAGATGGCGCTGGACGCGTACGACAACAACACCCCCCTCTACGAGGCCGTTCGAACGCTGGCGGAGAAGGCCGTCCATCCCATCACCTATGGCACGAAGAACGGCTCCTTCTACGACGCCATGTACATGGCGGAGATGCTTCAAGGGAAGAAAGGAAAAAAATCTCTGGAACCGGATCCCGTTTACATGGCGCAGTACGACGCGGCGCTCGTCCAGTTGACCGCGTGGTATCAGGAGGCCGATGCCTACCACAAGGCCATGTACAAGACCGCCGACCAAATGCAGGACTGGAGCCGGGTGGGCGCCTACAAGCAGGCCGCGCTGGATGCCTACAACGAATACATCCATGCCGCCGATTGGGGCCTCGACCCGAAGGCCTGCTTTGACAGGTTGAAATTAAGCGCGCTGGCCGCGCAGGACGGATACAACTTCAATGTAGAAGTCAAAGAGGGCGTCGACGCGGAGATCGTGCGCCTTCGGGACAAGCTGGCGCAGGCTTGGGCGCTGGTGGATTCACTCCAGAAATACGATACCGCCGACGAGGCCGGGCTGTTGGCGGCTTCCCCGGACGCCTCTATGCTCCCCACGGCCCTGGACCCCGCTTCCGAGGATGCGTTGACGCCGACCGATACGCCGGAGCCGACGCCGGTGCCGGAGCCGACGCCGGAATCCACGCCGGTGCCGGAATCGACGTCCGACCCGGAGCCGACGCCGGTGCCGGAATCCACGCCGGTGCCGGA
>JAEZTD010000099.1 GCA_023443705.1 Bacillota bacterium
CGACGCCTACAACCCCCTCGAGTGCAAGAGCCACCTGGACATGGTGACGCTTCGGGAGCAGTTCGGATACCGCCTGGGCTTCGTCGGAAACATCGACGTGCGCGAGATGGAGTCCGGCGACCGGAACCGCATCAAGCGCGAGGTTCTGCACAAGCTCACAGGCGCGGTGGAGGGCCGCTGGGTCGCCCAGAGCGACCACTCCGTCTCCTCCGGCGTGGCGCCGGAGAGCTACGCCTACGTGCTGGAAGTGGTGCGCGAGTACGGCGTCTACCCGCTGGACATCCCCCGCATTACAACGGAGATCGCCCGGTTGGACGCGCTTTTCGCCTGAAGACCGTCCCAAAGGGAGGAAAGAGCATGAGCCGTTACCTGAATCTCCGGGATCGGTTTGGCCTGGATTTTCCGGCCGAATTGACGCGGGGCCGTCTGAACGATTCGGAGCTCGCGCTTCCGAAGGAAGACGTGAAGCGCCTTCGTTCGCTGGGGCTGCGCAAGCGTGAATACGCCGAAAGCCCCGTCATGGACGTGCGCCGCAGGCTGTGGACCGATGCGAACGACCTGAAGCCGGGGCGGCCGCCCGTCTTCGTGGATGAAATCTGCTGGCCCGAGATTGACGACGCCGATTTGGTGGGTCAATGCACGCACCCCTTCGCCCGGGAGCTGGAGGACCTCCTCCTCAAGGAGCTGTACTGCCTCGATCACGATCTGTACGACCAGGTCGCGGAGCCTTTTATCGAAAACCCGCTGGTGGTCTACGACAGCGGCTTTGGCATCGACGAGGTGGTCGACACCCGTGCCACCGGGTTCAACAGCGACATCGTGTCCCGCCATTTCCACGTGCTGATCGCCGGGATGGACGACGTTGAAAAGATTCGCGAGCCGGAGGTGCTCCTGGACATGGAGCGCACGGTTCAATACGGCGAGGTGCTCTCGGAAATCTTCCGCGGCATCCTGCCGGTGGTCACGGTGGGCGCGCGAGGGCTTTGGTTCACGCCCTGGGATTACCTGATCCGCGTGATGGGCGTCGACCAGACCTTCATCAACCTCTACGACGAGCCGGAGTTCGTCGAGGCGGTGGTGTCAAGGTATGTGGACATGGCGATGAAGCGCATGCAAAAATACGATGCCCTCGGCATCTGGGCCAGCAACAACGCGCCCGTCCGGGTGGGTTCCGGCGGCTACGGGCTGACCTCCGCGCTGGACGCGCAGGAGGCGCACCCGGTAAGATGCCCGACCGGCCAGATGTGGGGCTGCGGCAACGCGCAGATTTTTTCGTCGGTCAGCCCTGCGATGCACCGGCAGTTTTCACTCCAGTATGAGATGGACTGGCTGAAGCGCTTCGGCCTCACCTACTACGGCTGCTGCGAGCCGCTGTCCGGAAAAATGGACCTGATGGATGAGATCCCCAACCTGCGCATAGTTTCCATGAGCCCGTGGAACAACTTCGAAGCAGCCGCCGAGCGCTGCCGCGGCAAATACGTGATGAGCTGCAAGCCCTCTCCCGCGGTATTCGCGGGGGACTCCTTCGACGAGGGGGAGGCCCGGCGCGCCGTCCGGCACATCTTGAGCGCCACCAAGGGCTGCGCGATCGAGCTGGTCATGAAGGACATTTCAACGCTCCGCTTTAAACCCGAACGGCTCCACGCCTGGGCGAGGGCGGCGCGGGAAACGGTGGACGAGTTCTTCGGCTGATTACGCAAGAGGAGGACGACCGTGATGACTTCCAGAGAGCGCGTGCTCGCGGCGATCAACCACCGGGAACCTGACCGCGTGGCCCACGACATCGGCGCCACGCCCAGTTCGGGCATTTCCGCCATCGCCTATAAAAACCTGACCGACCATCTGGCGATCCCCGGCTCGAAAACGCTGGTCTACGACGTGGTGCAGCAGGTGGCGCAGCCCGAGATGGCGGTCATCGACCGCTTCGGTGCGGACATCCTGGACATCGGCCGGGGCTTCAACACCCGCGATGAGGACTGGTACCCCGTCAGGCTGCGCTCCGGTCAGGAGGTCTACTGGCCCAGCTGGTTCCGCCCGCGCGAGAACGGCTCCAGGCTCGAAGCCTATGACAAATCGGGCACGCTGGTGGGCACGATGCCCGAGGGCGCGACGTTTTTCGACCAGACCGCTTTCCCCTACCTCGACGACTATCCGGACGACTACCGCGGGCTCGACGAGGCGATGGGCAAGGTGATCTGGTCGGCGCTGGTACACAGCCCCTGGGATCACGCGGGCGAGGCGGACTTTTACAAAACGCTCCGGGAAAAGGCGCTGATGCTCCGAAAGACCACCGACAAGGCGCTGATGATCGTGTGCGGCTGCAACCTGTTCGAGTGGGGCACTTTCCTGCGTCGGATCGACAACTTTTTGATGGACCTTCTGGCCGAGCCGGAGCAGGTGGAAGGGTTGCTTGACGAACTGATGGCCCGGCACCTCGACACCCTCTCCAAGGTTTGCGAGGCGGTGGGCGACGTGTGCGACATCCTGCGCTTCGGCGACGACCTGGGCACCAACGGCGGCCCGTTCATGTCCCCGGCGCTGTACCGCAAGCTCTTCAAGCCGCGCCACGCCCAGTTGTGCGAGTACGTGCACAAGCACAGCGGCATGAAGACTTTCCTGCACTCCTGCGGTTCGATTTACAAACTGATGCCGGATCTGATCGAGGCGGGTTATGACATCATAAACCCGGTGCAGACCGTCACGCAGGACATGGAGCCGGAGCGGCTGAAGCGGGAATTCGGAAACGACATCGTGTTCTGGGGCGGTGGCATGAACACCCGCAGCATGCTCAACCACGGCACCCCGCAGGCGGTGTACGACTACGCGCGCCGCATGATTGACATCTTCGCGCCAGGCGGCGGTTTTGTGTTCAACACCGAGCACAACGTGATGCCCGATGTGCCGCCGGAGAACCTCGTCGCCACCTACAAAGCGGTTTTGGGCGAACCGCTGTAGAGGCAAAGTGCCGAAGCCCCTTGGGCGAAGGGACGGCACACGAATTGGATAGAATTCAGGGCGGCTCTGCCGAAAAGGCGGGGCCGCGTTTTAGTGCGTGAAACATAAAATGGAATTAATGCGGAATATACGCTATTTTGCACCGCGCGGCATATGCATTACCGAGGTGGAATGTATGGGTATGAGAATTGCACGCGCGCGGGGATACAGGGGTCTTACACAGGCGGAGCTTGCCGCGAGGCTGGGCGTGTCCCAGTCAAAGGTGAGCAGTTGGGAAGGCGGATACCACAAGGTAAAGCCGGACATTCTGGCGGAGATCGCGGCGGTGCTGAACGTGAGGCCTGCGTGGCTGGCGGGCGGCGGCGGGCGGATGTGGCATGAGAACGCGTTCTGCGAGGTGGCGCAGGCCTGGCATCAGGATGGTGAGGCGGCCTATACGCTGGACCATCCACGGCTGGGCATGATAGAGCTCAAGCTCTTGGCGGAGATCGCATGACAAAAAGCGCTCCGCCACATTCGGCGCGGCCTTTTTACCGCGCCCGTGCCGCCATCACCTGTTCCTTCAGCGCCGCGATGTTTTCCCCGGGCCTTACGCGGCGGGCCACCACCAGCAGCCGGTCATCGCCGTAGCAGGTGTTGAGGGTCAGAAGCGCGTCGCTTTCATTTGTCTCTACGGGGATCTCAAACGCGGAACGCTTGGTCAGGGTGCCCACGTACTGCAGAAATTCCGCGCCGGAGCGGAAGGACGGGTACCCCAGATAGTTAAAGTACGCCGGATCGCGCACGTCCTCCGGCAGCGTAACGACCGCGATGACCACATAGGTGTTCTCTTGATACAGCGTGTCAAACTGGAGGACACAGTGTTTTTGCAGGAAGTTGAGCCGGAGGTACCGGCTCAGCTTGCCGAACATCGATCCGTCCTTCATGTCATGGCCGTGGATCACGAGGTGCTGCGCCTTGGCCTTCGGGGGGTGGTTTTCGTCCAGAAACAAGGTACCCGCGGCGCTTTTCTTTTTGTGGAGGTCGCGCCTCAGGTAGTAACTGTTGTCGCGGTAGACCACCGGAAGGTCGAGAACCCCGCCGATGGTCAGCCATCCGGCGATGTCCTTATTCACGCGTCGGAGCGGCGCGAATTTGGGCAGCACGTCCCCGGAGGTCTTCTGAAACCGGACGGCCTTGGGCTTTTGGGTGGGCGACGGCGTCTCCAGCAGCACCCCGGTGACGGCGGGCGCTCGGGTGGGCGCGGCGACCGCCGCGGCGGCTTCGTGATAGATCTCCGCAATGGACTCGTTGGTCGCCTGTGTCTTTAGGGATTCGGAGGCATAGCGAAAGAGCTGGATGCCGGAGGTCAGAAAGCCGGCAATACACAAAAGCACAAGGGCGCTTCGCAGACGGACTTTTCTCTGGCGGCGCGAAGCGTAGGTGCGGCGGCCCCGGCCCCCTGCATGGTGAAAACGCGCGAGGCATGCACGTAGGTAGGGGAAAAGGTGCCTGGCAGTACCGCGGTACTGCCGGACACCCTTTTTCCTTCGGTATGAACGCGGGGCAGCGCGCATGCTATGAGACCCTGCGTTTTTTAACAAGCAGAGCGAACGCCGCGGCGAAGAGGGCTGCAAGCAGTGCGTACAGCGCGGGCTGCGCGTGGTCTCCGGTGTCGGGGGAGGAAGCCTTGGTGACCGTCAGGGTCGCGGCGCTGGAGGTGACGTTGTTGGACAGCCCGTCGGTGACGATCACGCGGTACTGGCTGCCGTTGTCGCTGAGGTCTACTCGGTCAATGGGGTATTCCGGCGCGGTGGCGCCGTCAATTCTTTTCCAAGAGCCGCTGGAACCTTTGCCCTGCCGCTCATCCGAAAAATCGCCGGCTCTTCTGCGCTGCCACTGGTAGGTAAGGGGCGCTTCCCCGGTAGCCCACACGGAGAACAAAACAGTCTGCCCAACCGCGGCGCGAGCATCCTGCGGCTGGGTTGTGATGACCAGCTGAAAATCCTTCGCGATCAGGAAGGGAGAGAGTTCGATGACGTCGATGCTAACGGCGCCGTTTACCACGGTCGGAGTGAATTGCTCCGTGGTTCCATCCGCCAGTTTGTGCAGAATGTATACCATACTGCCGTTGTGATCCTGGCCCACCTCGAAGGTTAGGGTCAGCGGCGGGGTAAAGGCACCGGCAGGCGTGATGTACGCCTCGTAGGCGCCGAGGATCTGCTTGTCGCCCATCAATTCTTCCAGTTCCTCGTGGTCGTCATCGCCAGCGGCCAGCGCCGTAACCACCAGCTCCGCGCCGGGTGCGAACAACCCTTCGGCGGTGATGGTGGTGGCGCCGACCACATCCGTCAGCGTGTCCTCGGACATTTCGGGGTTGACGGAAATGGAGAAGTCCTGCGTGTAATCGGAAGAGGGACCCGCGCCGTTGGCGATGGTGGCCCGTATTACGGCGGTGCCCGCGGCCGTCGTGGAGAGGGTACTGCCGGAAATAGACGCGCCGGTCGTGCCCGCGCTGGCTATGCTCCAGGTGATGGACTTGTTGGTGGCGTTCGCAGGTTCGACGGTACCGGAGAGGGTCAGGGCTTCCCCTGCGGTGGCGGAAGTGGGCACATCGGAGATTCCCGTCACCGGGACGTGGGAAATGACTTCAATAAAGATGTACTTATGATAGTGGGTAGATGTGGTCAGGCCGTTAACCACAGTTGCCTCGAGAAGGATGGTGCCCGGGTTGGGGGTGGAGAGGGTGTTGCCAGAGAGGGTTGCGCCGGTCGTGCCCGCGCTGACCACGCTCCAGGTGATGGTTTTGTTGGTGGCGTTCGAGGGTTCCACGGTGCCGGAGAGGGTCAGCGAAGTCCCCGCGGTGGCGGAAGTGGGCAGGCCGGTAATGTCCGTCACCGGGATGACAGCGGGGTTGACGGTAATCATGAAGTCCCATGTGTAGTCGGAAGAAGCGGTAAATCCGTTCACCACGGTTGCCCGGATGAGGGCGACGCCTTCACCGGTGGTGGATAAGGTGTTCCCGGAAATCGTAGCGCCGGTTGTGCTTACGCCGATCACGCTCCAGGTGATGGTCTTATTGGTGGCGTCCGCGGGGGCGACGGTGCCGGAGAGGGTGAGGGCTTCCCCTGCCGTGGCGGAAGTGGGCAGGCCGGTGATGCCCGTCACCGGGACGAAGGCGGGGTTGACGGAAATGGAGAAGTCCTGCGTGTAATCGGAAGAGGGACCCGCGCCGTTGGCGATGGTGGCCCGTATTACGGTGGTGCCCGCGGCCGTCGTGGAGAGGGTACTGCCGGAAATGGACGCGCCGGTCGTGCCCGCGCTGATCACGCTCCAGGTGATGGTCTTATTGGTGGCGTTCGCGGGGGCGACGGTACCGGAGAGGGTCAGCGGCGTCCCAGCGGTGGCGGAAGTGGGCACATCGGAGATGCCCGTCACCGGGACGGGGGAAAAGACGTCAATATAGATGTACTTATGATAGTGGGTAGATGTGGTCAGGCCGTTAACCACGGTTGCCTCGAGAAGGATGGTGCCCGGGTTGGGGGTGGAGAGGGTGTTGCCAGAGAGGGTTGCGCCGGTCGTGCCCGCGCTGACCACGCTCCAGGTGATGGTCTTGTTGGTGGCGCTCGCGGGCTCGACGGTGCCGGAGAGGGTCAGCGAAGTCCCCGCGGTGGCGGAAGTGGGCAGGCCGGTGATGTCTGTCACCGGGACGAAAGCGGCGTTGACGGTGACCGTGAAGTCCTCTATGTAATCGGAAGAGACGGCGAGGCCATTTGCGATGGTCGCACGGATGGCGGCGGTGCCCGCAGCCGTCGTGGAGAGGGTGTTTCCGGAGATGGACGCGCCGGTCGCGCCTGCGCTGACCACGCTCCAGGTGATGGTCTTGTTGGTGGCGTTCGCGGGGACGACGGTGCCGGAAAGGGTCAGCGGAGTACCGACGGTTGCGGAAGCGGGCAGGCCGGAGATGCCCGTCACCGCGACGAAGGCGGCATAGCTGTAGGCGGGGGACGCGGCGGACTGATCGCTGTCGGCATAAGCGGTATGGTCACCAACCGAAGTTACTTTATAGGTATAGCTTCCGCTGCCGGCAGCGGCAATCGTGTCGGTAAAATCGTAATAGGGGGTGGTAACATTGGAAACGGTGCCAAAGATGCCCCCATTTTTGAACAGCTGAACGGTGTAACTGGTCTGATAGGAACCTGTGTTCCAAATGGCCTTGCCGGGAACGGAGCTGTCCCATGAAAGCCCCGTCGGTGTGAGGAGCTTCACCAAGATATTATCGATCACGATATCCTGGAACAGGATGACGCCTTCAGAGGACAGGTATACTTCGTTGACACCGGTAACCGTTGGGGCAAGAGTCACGGTACCGGCCGTACCTTCGGAGATGTCATAGAATCCATAAGCCGAAGGGTCGGAAGCGCTTCCGACAGAAATCCTGCTGCTGCCATCGGAGGCAAATTTAAACGAAAAGAGATCAAAGACATACCCACTCGAAGTAGATATCTTCAGCCTTGTATCGTAAGAACCATCGTAAGACGTCGCCTGGAGCCCCCCGTTTCCATACGCCAATCCTTCTCCGGCATTATAGGTATAGAGCTCTACGCTCGGAGACCCATCCGCGGGAACGGCGGAAAAAGTGATCAATCTTCCGGATCCCAAGTTTATGGTCAGGCTGGGAAAGGTACCGGACCAGTCGGTATAGGCATTATCTGCGTTAGAAAAGCTGAAGGTGGCTGCGAATGCGGTTTGCGCGCCCAGCGTCAGAATAAACAGCGCGATCAGGATGGCGAAGGAGCGGGCAAAGAACCTGTTCCGCATCTTGAGAATCCCCTTGCATATGAAATACATTATTTACTTAATTTATGGAGTAAATAAAACAACACCAAGCAAAAGTGTAATGCTTTGAGGCAATGATGTCAAGGAAAATGTTGACAAACAAGCGGGTAATTTGCGGGATGCGGCAATGGCTTGGCGCAGTTTGATACACGGCACCTCAGCGCGGCTCGTCGTATCGCGCCTGGGCGCGGCCGATGTTTCTGGCCTTGTGAACGCCCATGGCATGGTAGGGAAGCCGCTCGATTTTCTGAATCTTCGGAAAGCGCGCGGCGTGGGCTTCAAGCGCCGCCTCGTCCTCGTTGAGGCCCGGGATGATCGGGCAGCGCAAGATCACCCGCGCGCCACGGTCGCACAGGTAGGCGAGGTTTTTTTGGATCAGCGCATCCTCCGCGCCGGTCAGCGCTTTGTGCCGGGAGGATTCTCCCTTGTAGTCGTAGAGGAACCAGTCCACGTAGGGGAGGATGAGGGCAAAGTGCTCCGTGGACGCGAAGCCGCTGGTCTCAACGGCGGTGCAGATATTTCGCCGTTTCGCCTCCTGCAGGATGTCCAGCGCAAACAGCGGCTGAAACATCGGTTCGCCACCGGAGAGGGTGATCCCCCCGCCGGTGGCTTCGTAGTATGCCCGGTCGCGCTCCGCGACGTCCACGATCTCGCTTACGCCCATCTCGTAGCCGTAAACCTTGAGCGCT
>JAEZTD010000109.1 GCA_023443705.1 Bacillota bacterium
CCACGTACCTGTGCCTTCTGGAGGGCACGAAGCGGGGCAGGGTGCGGGGCGTACTGTAAGCGCGGGGCCGGGAAGCGGCCGGTGCATGGCCTCGCGCACGGTAAACGTAGGCCGCGTGATGGTGTAGAAGCGCGGGGCCGGGGAGTGGTCGGTGCAGGGCTTCTGCGGACTTTGGGCGAATATCCCGGGGCGCAGCATATTGCGCGAAGCCGCCGGGGCGAAGCGCTTTGGTGACGTTGGGCGGATATCCCGGGGCGTAGCGTTAGGGTGCGGGCGCGGGGGAAGCGCCTTGCAGCGCGGCGGACAGGGGCTTCGGAGCGCTGCTGTGTGCCTTGGCCGCGAAAATTAACCGTCACAGCCGCATTTTCCCGAATGTTTCCGTTGACAAATCCGTTTTATGGCGCTATAATAGTCAAGCGTTCGCCAAAGCGTGTGCCCGTAGCTCAGCCGGATAGAGTGTTTGGCTACGAACCAAAAGGTCGTGGGTTCGAATCCCTCCGGGCACGCCATAGAAAATTGTGCAGTTCATAAATATGGACTGCACTTTTTCGTATGCTTGAAGCGCCGGCAGTAAATGAAAAAAAGGCGCGGTTTACTGGCGGCGCTTGTGTTTTGGAAAGTTTTCGTCTACAATCCCTGGTGAAGGGAGCAATGCCACAGATGAACGGGAGGGAATACAATGCATGAAATGATTGAAAAAATGATCACCCGCCGTGCGATACGCCGCTTTCAGGAAAGGCAGCTGGACGACGAGACATTGGAGCAGATCCTGCTCGCGGGGCTTTGCGCGCCAAGCGCGGGAAACAACCAGCGTTCACGCATTGTGGTCTGTCAGGACCGGGAGATCAATGAAAAACTTGGCAGGCTGAGCCGCCATATGCAGTTCAAGGATGCGGATCCGGCCCAGGTCGCGCAATCGATCTCCGCGGAACAGCCGAGCATCAAGGACGACGTGACGATCATGGATGGCTTCTACCATGCTCCGACGGTTCTGACCATCTTTGCGCGGAAGATGTCCTACAGCCATGACGATGCCGCCATGATCGCAGAGAACATCTGGCTTGCCGCGCACGTTCTGGGCGTTGGCGCATGCTATGTCGGCCGCACGGAGGAGGTATTTGCCACCGAATACGGCCGGATGCTTCGGGAAAAATGGGGCATTCCGGAGGACCTTGTCGCGGTGGGCAATGTGCTCCTCGGATACCGGGAAGGCCCCGCCCCCCATGACAAGCCCCGAAAAGAGGGGCGCATCGTACGCGTACATTCAAACGGAGACGTTGAGAAGGAGGCCCCCCTGCGCCTGGTGAAGAGATGAACCTGCCGCAAGAATCCTCCTTGTGAAAGCAATCGGATTTCAAGGGAATGTGGAAATTCGGGCCGTTCACCCCTGCCCGGATTTCTGCTATAATAGAGCCATTATATCGCGAAAGGGGCGACGCCACTTGGAGCCGTCCGCCGTTTTGTTTGCATTTGCTCTGACTTTATTTGCCGGGTTGTCGACGGGCGTCGGCAGCCTGATCGCGCTTTTGAGCAAGCGGACGAACACCCGCTTCCTCTCCTACGCGCTGGGCTTTTCCGCCGGGGTGATGATCTACGTTTCGTTTGTGGAGATCTTCGTCAAGGCGAAGGACAGCCTGGTCGCCGCGCTGGGGCATCCCGCCGGTAGCTGGGCCACCGCCGGCGCGTTTTTCGGTGGGATCTTCCTGATCGCGATCATCGACAAGCTGGTTCCGTCCGCCGAAAACCCCCACGAGGTGCACAAGGTGGAGGAGATCTGCGACGGGGCCTGCGAAGCCCAAAAGAAGCAGGGCAAGCTGATGCGCATGGGGCTTATGAGCGCGCTGGCCATCGCCATCCACAATTTCCCCGAAGGGCTTGCGACCTTCACCTCTGCGCTGAAGGAGCCGTCGCTGGGCGTCGCCATCGCGGTGGCCATCGCGATCCACAACATCCCGGAGGGGATCGCGGTTTCGGTGCCGATCTACTACGCGACCGGCAACCGGAAAAAGGCGTTCTGGTATTCGCTTTTGTCCGGCCTTTCGGAGCCGGTCGGCGCGCTGGTGGGTTTTCTGCTCTTCTCCCGGTTCTTTAACGACGTCACCTTCGGCGTGCTGTTCGCGATGGTCGCCGGGATCATGGTGTTCATATCGCTCGATGAGCTTCTGCCCACAGCCCGCGAATACGGGGAGCCCCACGTCGCCATCTACGGGCTGGTCAGCGGCATGATCGTGATGGCGGTGAGCCTGCTTTTATTTCTGTAGCGCGCGGAGGATCGTATATGAAGCCCCTGAAATCCATTGATTTCAGGGGCTTTGCGTACACGCGCCGTTCTTGCGCGGCAAAGGATCCGAAGGAGGTTTTGCCGCCTTGCGGCTACATGGGCGTCAGCTCGCCCCGGTCCATATGGCTGACGGTATCGCAAAGTTTTTTGATGTCCAGCGGGTTGTGGCTGGCGAGGAGGATCGTCCGTCCCTCGTCGCACAGGTTCATAAGCAGCCTGCGTATGTGCCGGACGGCGGCTTCGTCCAAGCCGTTCATCGGTTCGTCCAGGATGATGAGGTCCGGGTCCTCCATGATGGCCTGGGCGATGCCCAGCCGCTGGCGCATGCCCAGGCTGTAGCGGGACACCCACTTGGGGCTCTTCGGGTCCAGTCCCACCCGGTCCATCGCGAGGAAGATCTCCTCTTTCCCGATCTTCCCGCGGATGTCGGCCAGAAACTTCAGGTTCCGGTAGCCGGAGTAGTTGGGCAGAAAGCCCGGCGTCTCGATGATCGCGCCGAGGCGGGGCGGCATTTCGATGTCCACACCGATGCGCTTGCCGTTCACGCGGATGACGCCGCCGTCCGGGGCCATGAGCCCCGCGATCAGCTTGAGCAGCACCGTCTTGCCGGAGCCGTTTCTGCCCACCAGACCGTGGATCATGCCGCGATCGAAGTTCGCGCTGACGTCGCGCAGCACTTCCTCCCGGCCAAAGGTTTTGCGGACATGTCTGAGCGCGATCATAGCAGGATCTCCCTTCTCTTGGAAAGCCGGAGGCTCAAAAGGACGAGCCCCGCCGCCAGCGCCGTAAGCACCGTAAAGGCAAACCATAGGGGCGGCCGCCCCATCTGGTCGCCGTAGTCCAGCATGGGCAGTCTGGAAAGCGTGACCGGCGAAAAGTAGAACCAGGGCACGTCGAAAAATTCCTCGATCACCGAGTCAAAAACGAGCGGCACCGCAGCCAGAAGGAAGCCGACCCGCCCGCCGCCCAGCACGTTGACCACGTACTGGATGAGCGCCAGCGCCAAAAACGCCAGCGCATGCAGCGACAGGGAGAGCATGAGCGCCTGAACGGGCGCGTACACATCGACCAGCCAGGGGTCGTATTCGATCATGGTGTCGTAGATTTCGTAATAGCCTTCCCCCGCCAGCGCGGTAAGGCCGTTCGACCAGCCGCCGGACCAGTCCGTCCACGGCAATTGGAACAGGAGCAGCGCAAGCGAAAACGCGGCGAGGTACACGACGGTGGCCAGCGCCACGTACATCAGCTGTCCGCGCCCCCAGGCGCCCCGGCCCGTGCGGGCGATGATGTAGCGCTGGGTCTCGTCGGTATAGGGCGCGTCGAACAGCAGCATGAGAAGCCCCAGTCCCGCCATCATGGTGATCTGCGCGTCGCTGAGGAAGTAAGCCGCCATGCCCGGCCAGCTGAGGGTGAATCCCTCGATACGCAGCATGTCCCGGATGGGCGCGAACTGGTTTTCCACGTAGAGAATTGTCAGCACGAGCACCGCCCACGCCCGGGGCGTGGAGGCGAGCCGCCTCAAGTCGTGGCGGCAGCAGGCCCAGGACTTACGCATGGCGCAGCCTCCTTCCGGCGCGCCACATAAACAGCGCGGCCATCAGCGCGGTCAGCGTGACAAACACGCCCGAGCCCGCCGATAGAAGCGTGGCGGGCGGCATGTCGACCGCGCCGGACTCCATCAGCGTCACGTTCATCCAGCCGGGGATGTACACCCAATTGCCAATTTCGCCCATCAGCCGGTAAAGCACCAGCGGCGCGCACAGCGTGAGCGCGACGTTGGGGTAGAAGGCCGAAAAGGCCACGGCGGTCATCGCCCAGAACATGCCGGACAGGAACGTCAGAAGCAGGTACGCACCGTAATAGGACAGGTACGCGCCCGCGCCGCCCCCGGTGAGCAGGTGCTGAAGCCCCGCCACATCGCCCAGGTACGGCTCCGCGCCGAAATCCGGCGGGAACCTCAGGTTGAGAATGAGGATGAAAAGAAGCATACCGAGCGCCGACGCCAGCGCGCCGGAAAGCGCCGAGGCCAGCGCCTTGGAAATGAGGTAGCGCCGCCGGCCCGAGCGCGTGACCGCGGCGGACGCGAAGGAATACTGCCAGTCGGCGCAGAACGCGGTGCCGAAGGGCAGCGCCGCCATCAGCGGCAGGATGGGCGCGGCATAGCCCACCGAAATGCTGAGGAAAAAGGCCATCAGCGCGTCGCCCTCACTGTCGCGCAGCAGGTATGAAACGCTGTTAAGGTATAGCAGCAGAACGCCCAGGGCGGCCAGCCAAAGGTACGGCCCCATCGCGCGCCGCCGGTCAAGCGACATCATCCGCGGTGTCTCCTTTTTGTTGCGTTACCCCATTATCCCATGAAATGCCGGTGTGTCGGAAGGGGGAGCGTGTAAAGAAATCCAGGATTCCCATGGATTCACTCAAAATGCCGCCTGTGACAACTTAAATGCCCGTAATAACTCGGCGCAGGAATGAGCATTAAGTAAAAATTTATCGAAACAGGGAAAAGCACCACAATCTTAATGATTATCCGGGATTGATCGGATATAATATGCGCTATGGCTTGAATATGTGTTTTGGTATGGCTTCACAGAGAATCGAGGCGTGTGCGGATGGTGCGATTATGATGCGAATAAATGCCTGCTGAATCGGCTTCCGTCCCGGGTGCGAGTGCGGACGGGGCCGCCCAAGTAAAAACAAGTGAAGACGGAAAGAGGGATTTCCATGAACAAAAAGGGCAGAAAAATCGCCATTCTGGGCGCGGGCAACGTCGGCGCCACCGTCGCCTTTACGCTTACCACCTCAGGGCTCGCCTCGGAGATCGTTTTGATCGACATCGCCTTTGACAAGGCCCGCGGCGAGGCGATGGACATCATTCAGGGCACGCCCTTCTGCGCGCCGGTGGACGTGTACGCCGGCAATTACGACAGCGCAGCGGGCGCGGACATCGTCGTCATCACCGCAGGTGCGGGCAGGAAGCCCGGCCAGACCCGCATTGACCTTGCCCAGGGCAACATCAACATCATCAATTCCATCATGCCCGAGGTCGTTAAACGCGCGCCGGACGCGGTGTACGTGGTGGTTTCAAACCCCGTGGACGTGTTGACCTACCACATCTCGAAGAACTTCGGCCTGAAGGAACACCAGGTCATCGGCTCCGGCACGATGCTCGATTCCGCGCGCCTTCGGTCCATCCTGGCCGCCCATGTGGATCTAAGCCCCACCAACGTGCACGGCTACGTGTTCGGCGAGCACGGCGATACGTCGATGGTGCCCTGGTCGCTGACCAACATCGCCGGCATGAACATGGACGAGTACTGCGAGGTCGCCTGCCTCCACGCCGAGCGCTGCGGCAAGCGGGAGCTGGAGGACATCATAAACGATGTGCGCACCTCCGGCGGGAAGGTCATCCAGTTCAAGGGCGCGACCTATTACGCCGTCGCACTGGCGGTGAAGCGCATTGTGGAGTGCATCGTTCAGGACGCGAACTCGGTTTTGACGGTCTCGTCGATGATCAACGGCCGCTACGGAATTTCCGACGTGTGCCTGAGCCTGCCCTTCGTCGTCGGCGCCAACGGCATCGAGCGGGAGATCACCCCGCCGCTGACGCAAGACGAGCTTGAAAAGCTGCGCGCGTCCGCGGACGCGCTGAAGACGGTCATCGCCTCGGTGGATTTCGGCGTAGGCAAGGGGTAGCCAAATTCACCGAAAAGCCCGCGGCTTTGCCGGGGACAGACCATCAACAAAGGCCCCGTAGGATTTTAATCGTTTCCGGCGGCGTGTACGCCGGGAACGGGACAGCGCCACCAGTACGCATATTGGTGGCGCTATCAAACCCTTTGGTCAGTGCGCCGCTCGGAAATCCGTGAGGATTTCAGGCGCACGCAGGATTTCTTCCTTCGCACCCACAAAAACCGTAGGGTTTTTGGATGCCTTGCCCGCGGCTTTGCCGGGGATATGGTGTGGCGGGCAGGGGGCGCAATTGCGCGCGCCCTGCTTTTTTATCGCTTTTTATTTTTAACTTGACATGCGCGCCGCGGGGTGTTATTGTTCGTCTGCATTCGCGCGTATGCGGAGGAACGTGCAAATAATTACTGACCGCCTTTCGTAAAGAAGGGTTGCCGCGTGAAACCGGCCGGTCAACTGCCCTTGGCGGCGGGCGCCGCCAGATTGACGGAGTTAAAAGCTCAAATTTTATAAGTTGGTTACTTTATAACCGGCGCCTGACGGCGCATCAACTTGTGAAACGGTCAATAAGAGTAGTAAAAGTAATTATTTGCTATATAGACTCTAAACCCGAAATCTGTCCCCGAGGGCATCCCTGTAAATGGGGAGCCCCGCCCGCCTCACGCGGGCATATGGAAGAGGACAAAGCGCAAGTGATGGGCAAAATAGGCTCGTCACTTGTTTTTTATTCCCTTGAGGGGATGCGCAGACGATAAAGTACGATGGTTTGGGAGGAGCGCCAATGGAGGGCAAACTGAAGCTGTACGGGTTCAACAACCTGACAAAATCGCTGAGCTTCAACATCTACGACGTATGCTACGCCAAGACGCCAAGGGAGCAGCGGGATTACATCGCCTACGTGGGCGAGCAGTACAATTCCGAGCGCCTGACGGGTATTTTGACCCACGTCGTGGACATGATCGGCG
>JAEZTD010000111.1 GCA_023443705.1 Bacillota bacterium
CCGTGGGCCGTCCGCTCCGGCGGGCGGCCCCCGGCTATTCTTTGCGGGAGGTGAAGCCGCGTATGGCGGTGATTGGCCTGGACGTCGGAACCACCGGCGTCAAAAGCACGGTTTTTGACGAGAACGCGCGGGTGATCGGGCACGCCTACAGGGAGTACAACCTGATCGGCGAGCATGAGGGAAAGTTTGAGCTTGACCCGTCCGAATTGTGGGCGAAGGCGCTCGAGGTGCTGGGAGAATCCGCGCGCGGGTGCGGACGGGATGTGAAGGCGATCTCGGTCACATCCTTCGGCGAATCCTTCGTGTGCCTCGACGAAAGGGACGAGCCGCTGTGCAACACGATGATCTACATGGACAAGCGCGGCACGGAGGAGTGCGCCGAGTACCGGTTAATGCGCTCCGATCGGGAGATCTTCTCCGAGTGCGGCCAGTTCGTGGATCCGATGTTTGGGCTGTACAAGCTGCGCTGGATGCGCAAACACCAGCCGGAAATCCTGGAAAAGACCCGCAGGCTGTGCTTCATTGCCGATTTCATGACATACCGGCTGGGCGCGGACCACAAGTGCGACTACTCGCTTGCGGCCAGAAGCGCTATGTTCAACGTGTTTTCCAAGGCGTGGATCGACTCGGCCATCGAGTTCTCCACGATCGACCGGGCCATTCTGCCAGAGCCCGTGCCCAGCGGCAGCGTGGTGGGCCAAATGAGTCCGGCGATGGCGGACGCGCTGGGCATGGGCGAGGGCGTCAAGCTGATCGTCAGCGGGCACGACCAGATTTTGGCCGCGCTGGGCAGCGGCGCGTGGGAGCCGGGCGACGTGGCCAACGGCATGGGCACGGTGGACTGCATCACCGCAGTCATGCCGGGGGATCGGTTGAACCTGGACGCGCTGATCCAGTATAATTTCCCGGTGGTTCCCTTCATGGACACCGGCGATTACGTGACCTACGCCTTCAACATGTCGGGCGGCTGCGCGATCAAGTGGTTCCGGGACACCGTCGCAAAGGATCTGGCCGGGCAGAAGGACGCCTACCGGCTGCTGGACGAGGAAGCGCCCGGGGCGCCCACTGGCATCCTGGTCCTGCCCTATCTGGCGGGCGGCGGCACGCCCTTTATGGACGGCAACACCCCCGGGGCGATCGCGGGGCTTAAGTTGGGCACCTCCCGCGGGAAGCTGTTCCGAGCGTTTTTGGAGGGCGAGACCTATGAGATGATGTTCAACATTGAATGTCTCAAAGAGGTCGGCATTGACGTCCGCAAGGTCATCACGGTGGGCGGCGGCTCCAATTCAAAGCTGTGGATGCAGATTCGCGCAGACGTATTTGACCGCCCCGTGTACCTGCCCGTACACAAAGAGGCCGGCACGCTGGCCAGCGCCATGCTCTGTTACGCCGGTACCGGCGCATACCCGTCGGTGCGCGCGGCGCAAGAGGCCATGATCCGCTATGAGCCGCCCTTTACCCCCAGACCGGAGCAGGCGTCCGAATACCGCCCTCACTACGAACGGTACAAAAAATTCTACCGCCTGGTCAAAGAGCTGTTTCAGTAGCGACTCAGTAAAGAAGGGAAGGAATGGATCGATGCAAAAGGCCGTCATTTATGGGGCGGGCAACATCGGAAGGGGCTTTATTGGCCAGGTTTTCCATGATTCCGGGTACGAAGTGGTTTTTATCGACATCAACCAGACGATCATCGACGCGCTGAACTTCCGGGGCGGCTACACCCTCCGCGTCGTCGGAAACGACGGCGATTCGGACACTTTCATCGACAACGTGCGGGGGATCGACGGACGCGATGCGGAAGCGGTCGCGGACGCGATCGCTTCCGCCGATCTGATGGCCACCGCCATCGGGGTTCCGATCCTGCCGCGCATCGCGGGAAACATTGCCGCGGGCCTAAAGCGGCGCGAGGCGTCGGGCAATAAGCAGCCGCTCAGCATCCTCTTGTGCGAAAACCTGATGCACGCGGCGCGCCATATGCGGGACCTGCTGACGCCGTACCTTGAGGGCGATTTGCTGGACAGGACAGGGCTCGTCGAAGTGACCATCGGCCGCATGGTGCCCGCCCTGCCCGAGGAGATGTTCGCGCTGGATCCCACGCTGGTGCAGGTGGAGCGCTTCTGCACCTTGCCCGTGGACGTGAGCAAATTCGTCGGGAAAATCCCTGCGCTGGCGCATGCCGAGTATGTGGCGCCGTTCGCCATCTGCGAAGAAAAAAAGCTGTATCTGCACAACATGAGCCACGCGCTGTGCGCCTATCTGGGCTATCACAAGGGCTATACCTACCTGTGGGAAGCGGCGGAGGACGAAGCGATCCGGGCGGTCGCGCGGGATGCGATGAAGCATACCGCATCGGCCATCGCCGAAGCCTATTCCGCCGACGAAGCCGAGATGGGCCGCTTTTCGGAGGAACTGCTGGAGCGGTACCAAAACCGGCGGCTGGGCGATACGATCGAGCGCGTCGCAAAAGATCCGCTGCGGAAGCTGTGCCCGGACGACCGCCTGATCGGGGCCGTCAACCGCTGCAGGGCGCAAGGCAAGCCCTATGATTCCATACTGACGGGCGTCGCTGCGGCACTTATGTATCTCCCGGCCAAAGAATTGCAGGATGCCTTGCAGAAGCAAGGCGTTTTGGGCTTTCTCACGGAACACTGCGGCCTTGAATTAGAGGACGCTCATGCCGTTGAAACGATTGCAGCAAGATATTCAAAGGACTGAAACGGAGAGGATTTTCGGGAAGGCCAGCCGACAAATCTCCCGGACAGAACAACGCAGCCCTCGACGATACCATCAAATGAAGCCTCGAATTGCCTGATGGCAAACTTTTTCGCCCTACTGGGTGTGGAGGAATCCTTTTCGATACCGAAGCGTGAGCATTCAATCTATTCCCTTTGCCATCAGAAGTGCCCTCTCAGAAGACGGTGCCATCCGATTTTCGCAAATCGGATGGCAGCTTTTACAAAACAAAGACCACATATTTGTTGAGTTAATTACCGCTGCATTGCAAATTGGAGGGTGTCACTACATTGCAGACACTCGGAAAAGCGGTTGGTTGTGTATTTAGAAATGAATTATGAAAATTCGGTGGTTATTGGATTTCGGTAAGTATTGAAAAAATGGATTGTATTTTAATCCTGTAGCAAACAAGCGTACGACAAGTGGATCGCGATGCATTTCCGGAGACGACCTAAAACACCGGTATGCCTTTTTTCTTTGTCATATAATACATGAGTGATGCCATCCGCATTTTTGCGAACAATGCAAATATGAATGTATAGACGCCTTTTTTATCCGCAGAACAAAGGTCCATCAGTGAAATGGAATGGAAGCTGTCTTTGATAAGTGACGAATTCAGTATCCGCTTGATGCCTGGCTTGATGTCTTCTTCCGGTCCGTTAAAAAGATTGATCAGCAAACGCCTTAATAACACGGTGATATTGAACCTGGACCAGTCGCGCATAAACTCGCGATTGGAATCCCATCTGTGTTTGTGGAAAAGCTGCTTTTTTGACTCGTATTGGAGACAGGAGCTTCGTTCCAGAGTCGGCTTGTAACGGCTGAGCATCGTGCTTTTTTCATGTCGAAAATAATAGTAATATCCTTTTCGCACAAAGCAAATTCTTTGCGCAGAAAGAATTGCGTGGAAATTCAGCAACGCGTCTTCTCCTATGGATATTTCCTCGTTAAAAGATATGTTGTTATCCATCAAATGTTCTTTGCTGAAAAGGAATCTCCACGAAAAACAGTATATTTTGCTGGTGTGCGCATGCGGTTGGATCTTAATAAGCTCGTCTGGGGAATACACTCTTCCCTCGGAGAACTCCGGCAAGACCGGTTCGCTTACGATGTTGGTTTTTGCGTTTACTTTGCAATAACCGCACTGGACAACCTGCGCCTGATATGTCTCCGCCGCCAGGTGCATATCCCCCAGCATTTCCCGGTCGATCCAATCGTCGGCATCCAAAAACAAAAGGTATTTACCTTTCGAAAGCTTAATCCCCTGGTTTCTTGTGAAACTCACGCCTCTATTTGAATTGCTTATGACTTTTATCCTGTCATCGTTTTCGGCATATTTATTTGCAATTTCAGCGGATTTGTCTGTTGAACCATCGTCAAGAAGGATAATTTCAAAATCAGAAAAACGCTGAGACAGGACCGATTCAATGCATTTCGCAAGATGTTCTTCGGCATTATATATGGGTACAACAACACTGATTGCGATCATTGAAGATCCTTCTTTCGGGGGTGATTACATCGGTCTTGCGCGTGTACCCTCGGTAATTATACCGGGTTTTTGTGATTTGTCAACATCCGTTTGCATGTCCGTCTGCGGTACGAAAAGGCGGCGGCGGCCTGCCGCGCTGGCAAGGCCGTCCGCCTCCCAAAATACAAGACCCAACTTCCGTCGGCGCTACCGCACATGTCGGATAGCTGAAGGAGTTTCACGATCCCGGCAAGGGATCCGGGTTTATTCCTTGACGGAGCCGCTGGTGAGGCCGCTGACGATCTGCTCGGAGAAAAAGAAGTAGATGATGATGATTGGGAGCAGCGCCACGGCGACGCCCGCGAACACCTTGTTCCAGTTGGCCAGGAAGTCCGCGGTGTAGGCATAGATGCCCAGCGTCAGCGTCTTCAGGGACGATTTGGTCAAAAAGACCAGCGGCATGTAAAAGTCGTTCCAGACCATGACAAAGTTGATCAGGCCGACCGTGAAGATGACGGGCTTTGAGATCGGCAGCACGATCTTGGTGAATACTTTGAGAGGGCTTGCGCCGTCAATGACGGCGGCTTCCAGCAGCGCGCGCTGGAATCCCTTGAAGAACTTGGAAAACACGACCACCGAGAAGGACATGTTGGCGGCGTACACCAGTGCGAGCCCAACGAGGTTGTTTGTCAGCTTCAGCTTGTTCATGATGACAAACAGCGGCAGGATGCCCAGCTGGATCGGGAACATCAGCCCAACGAGAAAGTACGTCTGGATGAAGTCGCGGCCCCGGAAGTTGAACATCGAAATCCCGTATGCGACCGACGATGAAAACGCCACCAGCAGCACAATGCTCATCGAGACCAAGAGGGCGCTGTTGAGGAGGTTCCTTAGAAAACCATCCTCGCCCAGCACGATGTGGAAGTTGTCCAAAACAAAGGATTTGGGAAAGCCCATGGTGTTTGTGATGAGATCCGCTTTGGTCTTGAACGACGACAAGACGGCGTTCCCGATCAGAAAGATCGTGATGACGGTGTACGATACGAGGATGAGCGACAAGAGGTTTTTTACGATGACGGCCGACCGGCTCTCGGTCAGACTGTGGCTCTTTCTGGACATTGGCGCACCTCATTCAGCGTAATCGCGTTTTTTCAGGATCAGGCCGACCAGAAGGGAGATGGCGAGAATCACGACGAACATGGCGACGCTGACGCTGGAACCAAAGCCCAGGTTGGTCTCCCCGAAATAGGTGCCGCCGAATGCATAGCGGTAGAACACCATGTTGACGAAGTCAATCGTATTGTTGACGCCGCCTTGCACGCCGCCCAGCATGAAAGGGATGTCGAAAATCGTCAGCGCGTAGATGACGCCCAGCGTGATGACCGTATTGAGCGATGAGGTCAGCTGCGGCAGCACGACGCTGAAGAAGGTGCGGATCTCGCCCGCGCCGTCAATTTTGGCCGCTTCCATGATGGAATCGGAGATTTCCTTCATGTTGGCGTTGAAAATCATCATGCCGGAGCCGATGGACGACCAGATGACCACCATGACCATGATTTTGAAGCTGAGGTTCGGGTCTCCCAGCCACGCGCTGCGCATGGCCGAAAGGCCGATGTTCTGGAGTATGGTGTTCAAGAAGCCGATGTTGGGGTCAAAGATGATGACGGCGAAGAATCCCACGATGGAGGTCGAAATTACGTAGGGAAGAAACAGCATGAACTGGATGTAGCGGTGCGCCCGGATGCGGATGTACAGCACATATGCGAAGAAGATTTGAATCGGGGTGATGACAAAGATGACGCTGGCCAGGTATTTAAAATTGTTGCCCAGCGCATTGTAAAAAACCCGGGACATGCGTCCGCCCATCAGAAGTTTTTCGAAATTGGCGAGGCCAACATACTTCATGGGGCCGATGCCGTTCCAGTTGAAAAAGCTGTAGTACATGGCGAACACGATCGGGACGATCATGAACAGCGTATAAATCAGAAAGCCCGGGGCGATGAACCCGATGTAGGATTTGCTTTTTTTCATGCGCCAATCCCCCTGTTTTGTTGCGGGAAATCCCGCCGCCGGCCGTCGGCAAGCGGCCCGGACGGGCACGACGGCAAAAGGCGGCAGGCTTGGTTGCCTTTACACGTACCGCGGGAATGGCGAAGGATTTCGCCATTCCCGCGGCTTTTTCCTGGTAAGCGGTCGTTTATTTCTGCAGCTCCTGCAGTTCGTCCATCAGCTGCTGGGCGGTAAGGCCGCCGGACCACACCTTGGTCTGGTCCTCTTCCCACACCTGGCCGGGGGCTTCGCCTTCGGCGGCCTGGGCGACCAGCATGTTGTACCAGCTCTCCAGCATGATGTCGAACTTGGCGATGTCGTTGACGACCGGGTTCTCGGACACGATCGCGGAAACCGAGGGGATGGAGTCGAGCGTCTTGATCCACAGCGTCTGGCCTTCAAGGCTGGCGAAGTAGTTCGCGAACGCGATGGCGGCTTCCGGGTTCTTCGTGGTGGCGCTGATCGAGAAGCCGTTGGACGGGGTGCCCACGAACGGGACGACGCCGTCCGCCGTGGGGATCTGGAACGCGCCGTAGTTGAGGTCCGGGTTGTTCTTGGAGATGGTGGCGATGTTCCAGGTGCCGTCCACGGTCATGGCCGCTTCGCCCTTGGAGAACGCTAGGATCGCGCCGGAACCGTCAACGCCGGTGTAGCCCACGCCGAAGTAGCCCTTCTCGCCCCACTCGAGGATCTTGTCCTGGGCGGCGACGACGCGGGGATCGTTCATCGCGACGGTCTTGCCTTCCATGTATTCCTTGATGTAGTCGATGTTCATGCCCGCGAGCACCGGTTCAAAGAAGAACAGGCCGCACCAGGGGTCACTGCCGCTGAAGGCGATCGGGATGATGCCCGCGTCGTTGATGGTCTGAAGCATCGCTTCGAATTCGTCAAAAGTCTTGGGGACGGAGAGACCGAGCTTTTCAAAGATGTCCTTGTTGTAGAACACCGCGCGGCCGCCGACTTCGGCGGTGGGGCTGGACCAGTAGCGGTCGTTGACCTTGGAGATCGTCAGCGTGGAATCACTGAACAGCGAAAGGTCCACCACGTCCGTCAGGTCCATGAGAAGGCCCTGCTCCACGTAGGCGGCCATGTTGGTGGTCAGTGTGCCGTTGGTCCAGAACAGGTCCGGCGCTTCACCGGCCTGGGTGGCCGTGGCGAGCAGGTTGTAGTACTGGTCGGACGTCTTGACCTGGAAATCGATCTCGACGTTCGGGTACTTTGCCTTGAAGCCCTCGATCACCGCTTTGCCCGCGCCCTCAAATTGGGAAGTGTGCTCCCAGATGACCAGCTTGCCGCCGACCTCGGCCATGGATACCGGCATGGAAACCAGAATCAAAAGGAGTGCGAAAGCAATTAACAGGAACGATCTCTTCACGAGTGAATACCTCCTAATTTGTAGGTTAATCACATGATAACACAATCGGAAAAACGCAACAATGTTAATAATCAACATATTCATGCAAAAGTTCAGATGTGATTGCGCTGTTTTGTGCATTGCGTGGCAATCAAGCCGGCGAATGTGAAGACGGGCATGATGAAAAGGAATTATTGCCCTTCCGCCGTTTTGTGGAAAATGCTATAGTAAGGTTGTTTTGCGTGGCGCGGCCGGAGAGGATGCGGTTTCGCGCATCACGGAACAAGCGACGTTTCCAGCGCGAAGCGGCCGGGCTGAACGCCGTAGTAACCCTTGAATGCGCGGGCAAAGCTGGAGACATCGGCGTACCCCACGCTGGAAGCCGCCTCGCTCACGGTGCCGCCGGCGCGGAGAAGACGCGCCGCTTCCTGAAGCCGCATGCGCAAAATGTACTGGTGGGGAGGCATGCCCATGTCTTCCTTAAAAAGCTTGATGAAATAGTGCGGGTGGTACGCGGTGAGCGCACTGAGCGTGCTGATCGACAGTTCTTCGCTCAGGTGCGACGAGATGTAGACCAGCGCGTCGGTCATGCGGCCGGATGGGCTGACAAAATGTGCGTTTCCGTCAAAGACCGTGTTGAAGGCGCCGGCAAGCACATGCACCAGGTCGCTCCGGCCTTCCTCGATGGCCCGGTAGACGCATGTCAGAAAGCTTTCAAGGGCCGAATCCGGGCGGATGGGCATTTCGATCAGGCCGGATACGGCCCGCGGGAAGAAATCGATGTGCAGGTATGTGACGCGAAAGTCCCGGTCGGAAAGCCGCCACGCGCGGTACGGCGCAGACGAAGGCAGCGCGTAGAGTGTATTGGGCCTCAGCGTGCAGCTTGTCTTGCTATCCCGGTACATGACGTCCGCTTCCTGAACATAGTAAACGCGGGAATGCCCGGTGGGCATGTGTTCGTCCAGTTGCCAGGTTAGCTCAGCGACCGTGTTGCCGTATTCCAAAAGCATTCCGACAACCTCTCTTTCGCTTGATTATACCATATGGCGGGCCGGGAATCAAAGCGCATTTCTGCCAGCCAACCATGAACGGAGGCAGCATGACAAACAGGGAGCGCTTTTTGCGAGCGCTGGACTTTCTGCGCGTTGACCGCCTGCCCATCCTCGAATGGGCCACCTGGTGGGATCTGACCGTGGCGCGTTGGAAGGCGGAGGGCCTGGGCGATGTTCCGGAGATCGAAGGGATGAACGCCGACGAAGCGCTGCGCGCACATCTGGGGCTGGACCTAATGATGCAGGAATGGATTCCTTTTCTCTCCCCGGAAACGCCCAAGCCCGCGGCCCATGGCGCGCCGATCGTTCGGAGCGTTGAAGACTATGAGCGCGTCCTGCCCACGCTGTACCCGAAGGATCAGCCCGATCCGAAGCGCATGCGGGATATGGCCAGGCGCAGCGCTTCCGGCGAGGCGGTCACCTGGCTGACGCTGGACGGCTTTTTCTGGGCGCCCCGGACGCTTCTGGGCATCGAACCCCACCTGTATGCGTTCTACGACGAGCCGGAACTGATCCACCGCATCTGCGAGGATCTGACGACCTACTACATCCGCGTGCTGGACGCTGTGTTTTCGCATTTCACGCCGGATTTCATGACCTTTGCCGAGGACATGAGCTACAACCTGGGGCCGATGCTGTCCGAGGCGTTGTTTGATGAATTCCTGCTGCCCTACTACAAGCGGCTAGTGCCGGTGCTCAAGGCGCACGGGGTGCGGGTGTTCGTGGATACGGACGGCGACGTCACGCAGATGGTGCCCTGGTTCGCGCGCGCGGGCGTCGAGGGTGTGCTGCCGCTCGAGCGGCAGGCCGGCGTCGACGCGTGCAAACTGCGCGCCGACCACCCCGGCCTTCTGATGCTGGGCCATTTTGACAAGATGTGCATGCCCAAAGGAGAACGAGCGATGCGGGCTGAATTTGAGCGGCTGCTTCCGGTCATGCGCTCAGGCGGCTTTATTCCGGGGGTTGACCATCAGACGCCGCCCTCGGTTTCGCTGGAAAACTACCGGACGTTCCTTGCGCTGTTCCGGGAATACGCAAACATTGCGGCAACCGGGATGGGCGCGGAAGGGGAGGAGAGCGTGCGATGATCATGAATCTATTGGAACAGCGCGTGGAAAAGATGCTGGGAGAGCTTGCGGGCTTCAGGGTGGCCCGGAAAACCCCCGTCGAGCGCATTGAAACCGCGCCCAGGGACGGCGCGTGGCGGGCGTTTGAAAATGGCGGGCAGTGGGGCGTTCCCGAGCCCTGGCAGGATTTCCGTTTTGAAGTCATGGTGCCGGAGGATTTTTCCGGGCGCGTGCTGCTCCGCGCGGTCACCGGACGGGAAGGGCTTTGGGACGCGACAAATCCCCAGTTCGAGGCGCGGGTGGACGGGCGAATCGAACAGGCGCTGGACGTGAACCACACCGCCGTGGAACTGGGCATGGCGGAGGCGGTGCGCGGCAGGCGTTTTTCCGTCGTTCTGAACGGGTATTGCCCGCCGCTCTCAGAGGGCGAGAGGGCGCCGAACCTGACGCTGACATTGGAAGATGAGGATGTGGAGACAGCCCAGTTGTATTACGACCTGTCGGTGCCCTATCAGGGCTGCGATCTCTTGCCCAAGGGCGAGCGCGACCGGGAGGCGACGCTGGAGATCCTGTCCCGCGCGATCGACAGGCTCGACCTGCGCTATCCGCACAGCCCGGACTACGTCCGGTCGGTGGCGGCGGCACGCGAATACCTGCGGCACGCGTACTATGAGAAGCGCCGGGCCGTCCCCCCCGCGGCCGTTGCCGAATGCGTCGGCCACACGCACATCGACGTGGCGTGGCTCTGGGATCTGGAACAGACCCGGCACAAGGCGGTCCGTTCGTTCTCCACGGTTCTGAAGCTGATGGAAAAGTACCCGGAATACAAGTTCATGTCCAGCCAGGCGGTACTGTACCAGATGGTCAAGGAGGACGAACCCGAGCTGTACGGCCGGATCAAAGAGGCCGTCGCGCGCGGCCGCTGGGAACCCGAGGGTGGCATGTGGCTGGAGGCGGACTGCAACGTCACCTCCGGCGAATCGCTGGCGCGCCAGTTCCTCTACGGGCAGATGTTCTTTCAGCAGGAATTCGGGAAGCGCTCGCGCATCCTGTGGCTGCCGGATGTGTTCGGCTACTCCGCGGCGCTTCCGCAGCTGATGAAGCTTTCCGGCATCGACTATTTTATGACCACCAAGCTCAGCTGGTCGGAGTTCAACCTGACCCCCTGCGACACCTTTCTTTGGAAGGGCATCGACGGCAGCTCGGTGCTGACTCATTTTTCGCCCTCCCGCGAAGCGGACTACAGCCGTCAGAACAGCGACGACAACACGGACCACGGCCTCCCGCACTACACCACCTACAACGCGCTCCTCCGGCCCAGCCAGATCGCCGGCGGCTGGCAGCGCTTTCAGCAGAAGGATCTGGATGACCGCTACCTCGTCAGCTACGGCTACGGCGACGGCGGCGGCGGGCCGACCGAGTGGATGCTGGAGAACGGCCGGCGCATGGGCGTGCCCGCGCCCGGAACGCCCGCGGTTGCGCAGACCTTTGCGCTGGATTTCTTCCGGGCGCTCGAAAAGCGGGTGGCGGACGATCCGCGCCTTCCCCGGTGGTCGGGCGAATTGTATCTGGAATACCACCGCGGCACGCTGACGTCGATGGGCCGCAACAAGCGCTTCAACCGAAAGATTGAATTCAAGCTGCGAGAAGTGGAGCTCTTGCGGACCATCGCCCGGGCAAAGGTCGGCCTTGCGTACCCGAGCGAGGCGCTGGACGCCCTCTGGCGCGATGTCCTGACCCTGCAGTTTCACGACATCCTGCCCGGCACCTCCATTAAAAAGGTGTACGACGACTCGACGGCGACGTATGAAAGGGCATTCGAGGCGCTGGACGCGCTCTCCCGCGAGGCGGCGGACGCGCTCACAAGGCCCGCGGGCGGCGTGACGCTTGTGAACACGCTGTCCGAAATCCGGGACGACATCGCGCGCTTTGACGCGCCGGAAGGGGCGACCCATCTTCGGGACGAGAGCGGGTGGTTTTTCCCGATCCAGCGGACGGAGGACGGCTGCGCGGCTTTCGTCAAGGATCTCCCCGCCATGTCGGGCAGGTTCTTTGGCTTCTCATCCGGCGGAGCGGAAAAGACGCGCGTGACCATCTCCCGGGAGGGCTTCGATACGCCCTTCTTTGCCGGAAAGTTTGATTCCGCCATGCGCATCACGAGCCTCGTCATGAAGGCTGCGGGCCGCGAGGTGTGCCGCCCGGGCGAAGCGCTTAACCGCCTGGTGTGCTATGAGGACAAGCCCCTGAAGTTCGACGCGTGGGAGGTCAGCATCTACCACCCGAGAAAGTTCTGGGAGGTGGACGAGCTTCTGTCGGCGGATGTCGTCGAATGCGGCCCGGTGCGCGCCACGCTCCGCGTGGTCTGGCGCTACCAAATGTCGACCATCCGGCAGGACATCCGCGTCTACGCGGACATCGGCCGCATCGACTTTGACACCACGGCGGACTGGCACGAGTCCCATACCCTGCTCAAGGCGCACTTCCCGGTGGACGTTTTCTACAACGAGGCGACCTATGACATCCAGTTCGGCAACATCAAGCGCCCCACCCACAAAAACACCAGCTGGGACGTGGCGCGCTTCGAGGTGGCCGCGCACAAATGGGCGGACGTTTCGGAAGACGGCTTCGGCGTGTCCATTCTCAACGATTGCAAGTACGGACACTCGGCGGACGAACGCTCGGTGGCGCTGACCCTTCTGCGCTGCGCGGTCCACCCCAACCCCGAGGCCGACAAGGAAGTTCACCGTTTCACCTATTCGCTCTACCCGCACGAGGGCGGCTGGCGCGACGCGGATACGCCTTCCATGGCGTACCGCCTGAACGAGCCGGTCAAGGCCATCCCCGGGGACGCCGCCTTCGGGCCGTTCGCCGCGGTGAACGCGCCCAACGTCGTGATCGAGGCGGTCAAAAACGCCGAGGATGGAAACGGCGTCATCCTGCGCGCCTACGAGTGCTACGGTCGCAGGACGAAGGCCCTTCTGACCCTTGATGCGCCGGTCCTGGAGGCGAAAAAGGTCAACATCCTCGAGGAGACCATCGGGGAAGCGCCGTTTGGCGGGCGCGTCGTCGAGCTGCACATGCGTCCCTACGAGATTACGACCATCCGCGTTCTCACACAAAAATAAACGCCTGGGAGCGTAAAACGGAGGCTTGCCATGCTTAGCCGAGAAGAAATCGAAACCATCCGGTCGCTGGCCCGCGAGTACGCGCGCATCGCGCTTCAACCGGAGCAGGACGAAAAGAAAAAAATCTGGATTGCCCACAACGACCTCGAAACCAATACGAGGCCGCTGGTGCTGATCGACCAGGTCTGCTGGAGCGAGATGGATGTGGACGGCGCTTTGGAACCGAGGGTTTCCGACCCGTACTGGCGCGAGGTGGAGCTGTGGCTTCGGCAGGCGGTCTACCAGTGGGCGCACATGCCGGTGGACCGGGTGTACGACCCCTATGTGGCGCTGCCCGCGCCGATACGCAGCACCGGCTGGGGCATCGACGCCGATTCGGACATTCTCAGGCTTCAGAAATCCAGCGAGGTGGCCAGCCGTCACTACAAAAACCAGATCAACGAGGAAGAGGATCTGGAGCGCATCCATACGCCCATTCTTCGGCTGGATCAGGAGGCGCTCGCAGCCATCCGCGAGACCGCGGGCGAGGTGTTTGACGGGATCATCCCCTGGAAGCTGGCGGGCGTCACGATGCACCTTGGCCTGTGGGACGTGATCAGCTCGTGGATGGGCGTGGAGAGCTGCTACTATGAGATCGTCGACCGCCCGGAGATGATGCACGCGCTGATGGAGAAATTGACCGCCGGCGTATTGAGTCAGGTCGCCCAGCTCAATGAGATGGGGCTTTTTGACATCGACTCGCACCTCTGCCACTGCTCCCACACCCATTCAAACCGCCTGCCCGGGGCCAATTGCGACCGGGACAGGCCCAAGTCAAAGGACGCGTGGGCGTTCGGCCTCGCGCAGCTGTTTACCGCCGCGTCGCCCGCCGCGACCCGGGAATTTGAGGCGGCGTACATGAAGCGCATCTTCCCGATGTTCGGCGCGATCTACTACGGCTGCTGCGAGCGGCTTGACGACCGGCTGGACATCGTGGGCGCTCTGCCTAATGTGCGCAAGATCTCCTGCAGCCCGTGGAGTGACCGCGAGCGCTTTGCGGAGCGCCTGCCCGACGGCATCATCATGAGCAACAAGCCCAGTCCGGCCCTCCTCGCGACCGATTCCTTCAACGAGGACGCGGCGCGGTCGGACATAAGCAGAACCATCGCCGCGGCGCGGCGCCATAACCGCCCGCTGGAGATGATCCTGAAGGACATCTCGACGGTTCGGAAGGACCCGAAGCGGCTCTGGCGATGGGCCGAGATTGCCATGGAAGAGGTCAATCGGGTATAATGCTCGAGGGAATTGAAACGCTGGGAGGGCAGGCCGTGAACGGACAGTGGATCTGGCTTGATGGCGGCAAATTTTGTGAAAATGAGCGCGCGTGCTTTACGCGCGCCTTTGCGCTTTCGGGCGTTCCCGATCAGGCGCGTCTTACAATCTCCGCGGATACCCGGTATGTGGCGTATTTGAACGGCGAGGAGATCGCGCGCGGGCCCGTGCGCAGCGTCCGAGAGCGCTGGTTTTATGATGAGATCGACGTCTCCCCGAACCTGCGAAGCGGCGAAAACCTGCTCGCGGTGTCCGTCTGGAGCTACGGCTGGTCCACCTATCAAACCATCGCCTCGGCGGGCGGGCTTTGCTTCGAACTCTCTGCGGACGGCGAAACCCTCTTCCGGTCGGACAGGGCCGTCCGCTGCCATCGGGACGAGGGGCATCAGTCCTTCAGGCCCAAGCGCAACGTAAACCTAGGTTTTACCGACAGCTACGACGCGGGACGGTTTTCGCAAGACTGGATCGAAAGCCCCGCCGCCAGCGCCGGCTGGGCACCCGCCGCGCCCATCGAGGACCTTTTCGGCCCGCTCACCCGGTCACCCATCAACGCGTGGAACCTCGAATACCGGAGCCCTCAGCGCGTCAGCCGGGCGTTCCTGGCGGAAAATGGCTGTCAGCAGGTGACCATCAACACCCGATCCACGTTTTTTGGCGACCGATGGGACGCCGACGAGACCATCTTCACCGGCTTCATCGCGATGGTTCTCACCGCGCCGGAGGAAACGAGCGGCCGCATCGCCTTCCCCAACCGCACGTGGAACGGCATCATCGGCGACTTTCGGATTGACGGAACGCTTTACCCGGTCGACAATCAGCATCGGGACATCGAGGTCTCCCTCAAGGCGGGAAAAAACCTCTTCCTGATGCAGGTCTCCGGGAAATTCGACGACCTGTACGCCCACTTTGAGTTCGTGTTCCCGGTCAAACTGGGCTTTGAGGACCACCTCGGGCGGACGGAGGAACCCTTCTTCGTGATCGGCCCCACGCAGGTCATTTCCTCCAAGCCGGACGGCTTCCAGAAGGTGTACGGCGGGCTCGACGAGTACAACCGCGTGGAGGAGAATACGCCGGAGCATGACCGGATCTTTTCCTGCGATTCGCTGGAGGCGCTCAGCCGCTTCGAGGCGCACATTCGCCCCGTGCCCGGGCGCTATACCTGGTACGACCAGTACCTTCTGTCGCTGGCGCGAAACCTGAGGACGATTCGGGAACGCCCGGTCGACGCGCGCCTTTCGGCAGTTTTGTGGGACAACGACGCCTCCGTGGCGCTGGACGCGTCCGGCGGCGCTTTTCAGTGTCTGATCCTGGACTTCGGCGACATCTACGTGGGCAGTTTCGAGTTCGCGCTCCGGGCGAATGCGGGCGACCAGGTCTACATCTACGGCTTTGAGAACATGTTTGAGGGGGCGATCGACCATACCATCGGCCTCAACAATGGCATGTACTATACCTGCGCCCCAGGGTGGCAGCGCTACCGGGGGTTTGCGAGGATCGGCATGCGCTATGCGCTGATCATGGTCAAAAACCCGGAAAAACCGGTGCTCCTTCAGAAATTCGGCCTCCGGTGCCGCGTTCGCGCCAGCGCGGCGCAGGGCGCATTCCGCTCGGACGATTATCTGCTGAACCAGATCTACGACATGTGCCGCCACACCCATGAATTGTGCGTGGAGGATACCTTCACCGACTGCCCGACCTACGAGCAGGCGTTCTGGATCGGCGATGCCCAGATCAGTTCGTTCATCAACGGCTGGGTGTGCGGCGACTACGATTTCCTTCGGCACAACATCGAGATCGGCGCGACCGCCCTTAAAAACACCCCGATGATGAACGCGCTGACTCCGACCGATTGGAACACATCCATCCCGATGTGGGCGTTCAACTGGATCACCGCGATCCAGGAGTACGAGCGCATGACGCGGGACAGTTCGCTCTCGTCCCGGCTCTATCCGACCATTCGGGAGGTCATGGCGTACTACATCGGCTTCATGGACGCGCGGGGCGGCCTTTTGATCAACGGCTGGAACATGCTGGACTGGGCGGCG
>JAEZTD010000249.1 GCA_023443705.1 Bacillota bacterium
GAATCCGCCACGCGTTGCGCAGGGTTTCCCACACGTCAGATCACCTCGGCTTTCCCGCCTGCCGCTTCAATCTTCTCCTTCGCGGTAGCAGTAAATTTGTTCGCCTGTACCGTGAGCTTTCGGGTCAGCTCGCCGCTGCCCATAATCTTGACGCCGTCTTCGATCTTCTTGATGATGCCCATCTGGATCAGCTCAACCGGCGTAACGGTCGCGCCGTCCTCGAACACCTCGAGCCTGTCTACGTTGATCGCAACGTACTCGGTGCGGAAGTGGTTGAAGAAGCCGCGCTTGGGCAGGCGACGCACCAGGGGCATCTGGCCGCCTTCGAAGCCGGGCCGCTTGCCGCCGCCGGAGCGGGCCTTTGCGCCCTTGTGTCCCTTACCGGAGGTCTTGCCCAGGCCGGAACCGATGCCGCGGCCAAGCCGCTTCGGGGCGGTGGTTGACCCGGGTGCGGGTTTGAGTTCGTGAAGTTTCATCGCCGTGGACCTCCTTATTCTTCAATTTCCTCGACCTTCACCATGTGCTTAACCTTGAAGATCATGCCACGGACGGCGGGGGTGTCTTCCTTCACGACCGTCTGGCCGATCCGGTGCAGGCCCAGCGCCTCGATGTTGGCGATGTGGTTCTTCAGGCTGGCGATGGTGGACTTGGTCTGCGTGATCTTAAGCTTCATTTCACGATCCTCCTCAGCCCATCAACTCTTCGACGGTCTTGCCGCGTAGCTTGGCGACGTCTTCGATCGTGCGGAGCTGCTTCAGGCCCTCGATCGTCGCCTTGACCATGTTGATCGGGTTGTTTGAGCCGATCGACTTGGTGCGGATGTCCTTGATGCCAACCGCTTCGATGACCGAACGGACCGGGCCGCCGGCGATGACGCCGGTACCTTCCGGAGCGGGCATCAGAAGCACCTTGCCGGTGCCGAACACGCCGACCACCTCATGGGGGATCGTGGTTCCGGTGCGGGCGATGGTGGACATCTTCTTCTTGGCATCCTCGACGCCCTTGCGGATAGCCTCGGGGATTTCGGTGGCCTTGCCCATGCCGCAGGAGATGCGGCCGTTCTCATCGCCGACGACCATCAGCGCGGTGAAGCGGAAGTTCTTACCACCCTTGACAACCTTCGCGACGCGGTTGACAAAGACGAGCTTCTCCTTGAATTCGCTGACGGGCTCCTCGCGGCGGTTCATGCGACGGCCCTCGCGGTTGTTCTCTCTGCCTTCCATCAGAACTCAAGACCTCCTTCGCGGGCGCCGGCGGCGAGTTCCGCCACGCGGCCGGTGTAGATGTAGCCGCCGCGGTCGAACACGACCTCTTTGATGCCTTTCGCGACGGCGCGCTCGGCCACGGCCTTGCCGACAGCCTTGGAGGCGCCCTTCTTGTCCAGCTCGGCGACGGACGCGGCGATCTCTTTTTCGACGGTCGACGCGGCCACGAGGGTCGTGCCAACGCTGTCGTCGATGATCTGCGCGTAGATGTGGTTCAGGCTGCGATAGACGGAAAGCCTCGGCCGGGCGGGCGTTCCGCTGATCTTCTTGCGAACGCGTTCGTGACGGATGACGCGAACTTCGTTGCGGTCACGTTTTTTAAACAACTGCGGTTCCCCCTCTCCTTACTTTTTGCCGGTTTTGCCTTCCTTGCGGCGGACGACTTCTTTGTCGTAACGGATGCCCTTGCCCAGGTAGGGCTCGGGCTTGCGCGTGGCGCGGATGTCCGCGGCGAGGGCGCCCACCTGCTGCTTGTCGATGCCCTTGACCACGATGCGGTTGGGCGCGGGCGTCTCGTAGGTGATGGAGTCGGGCGCTTCAAAGACCACCGGGTGACTGTAGCCGACGTTCAGGGTCAGCTGCTTGCCGGCGACCTGCGCGCGGTAACCGACGCCTTCCAGCACGAGCACCTTCTCAAAGCCGCTGGTCACGCCGGTCACCATGTTGTTGACGAGCGCGCGGTAGAGGCCGTGCATGGCGCGGTGGGGCTTCGCATCGGACGGACGGGTGACGATGAGCTCACCGGCCTCCTGCGAAACCGTGATATCCTTATTTACCTTCTGAGAAAGCGTGCCCTTCGGGCCCTTGACCGTGACAAGGTTGTCGCTGTCGACGGTCACGCTAACCCCTTGAGGCAGCTTGATCGGAAGTTTTCCGATTCGGGACATGGTTTTCTACCTCCAAATCCTGTCGCTTACCAGATGTAAGCCAGTACTTCGCCGCCGACGCCGGCCGTACGGGCCTTCCTGTCGGTCATCACGCCCTGGGACGTGGAAACCACCGCGATGCCGAGGCCTCCCAGCACCTTGGGAATATCCTCGCTGCCGGCGTAGACGCGCAGGCCGGGCTTGGAGATGCGCTTGAGCCCCTTGATGACCGGCTGCTTGCCCTGAGCATACTTGAGCGTTATCTTGATCTGGCCCTGCAGCTGATCGTCGATGAAATCGACGCTCTTGACATAGCCTTCATCCAGCAGGATTTTGGCGACCGCCTTTTTGATGTTGGAGGCGGGCAGGACGACCGCTTCGTGTCTGGCAATCTGGGCATTGCGGATTCGGGTCAGCATATCCGCGATGGGATCGTTCATGATCATGATGTAACCTCCTTCCGTTGGTGCCGCGTTACCAGCTGGCTTTCCTCACACCGGGGATCTGGCCCTTGTAGGCCAGCTCGCGGAAGCAGATGCGGCAAACGCCGTACTTGCTCAACACCGAGTGCGGGCGCCCGCAGATGCGGCAGCGGGTATAGGCACGGGTGGAGAACTTAGGCGTCCGGGTCTGCCTGACTTTCATGCTTGTCTTGGCCACGCTTAATTTCCTCCTTTAGCCTTGCGCGAAGGGCATGCCCATCTGACTGAGCAATTCCCTGGCTTCTTCGTCGGTCTTGGCGGTGGTGACGAAGATCATCTCCATGCCGCGGATCTTGTCCACCTTGTCATACTCGATTTCGGGGAAAATCAGCTGCTCGCGCACGCCCAGCGCGTAATTGCCGCGGCCGTCGAAGGCCTTGGCGGAAACGCCGCGGAAGTCTCGGACGCGGGGTAGCACGATGTTCATCAGCTTGTCCGTGAACTCGTACATGCGCGCGCCGCGCAGGGTAACCTTGGCGCCGACGTTCATGCCTTCGCGAACCTTGAAGTTCGCGATGGACTTCTTGGCCTTCGTCACCAGCGGCTTCTGGCCGGCGATGATGGTCAGCTCTGCGATGGCAACCTCCATGGCCTTGGCGTTGTCCTTGCAATCGCCCAGACCCATGTTGATGACCACCTTCTCCAGCTTAGGAACTTCCATGACATTCTTGTAGCCGAATTTCTGCGTGAGGGCAGGAATAACTTCGGCGTTGTACTTATCCTTCAGACGCGTTGCCATTGGTCAATCCTCCCTCCTTACTGATCGATCTGCGCGCCGCAGTTTTTCCGCTTGCAGACGCGGACCTTTTTCTCCTTGCCGTCCACGTTGATGAAGGTGTGGCCGACGCGGGTGGGAGCCTTGCAGGACGGGCAGACGATCATGACCTTGGAGGCCGGGATCGCGGCTTCTTTGTTGATGATGCCGCCGGGCATGCCCTGGCCGCGGGGCTTCTGGTGGCGCTTGACAAGGGCGACGCCCTCGACGACGACGCGGCCGGTGGCCGGGAACGCCTTCTGGATCTTGCCCTGCTTGCCCTTGTCCTTGCCCGAGATCACGACGACGTTGTCGCCGGTTTTGACGTGGAGCTTGGCTTTCGCCTTGGGTGCATTCATTTTCGTACCTCCTACAGCACTTCGGGCGCCAGCGAGACGATCTTCATATAATCCTTCTCGCGGAGCTCACGCGCGACGGGCCCAAAGATGCGGGTGCCGCGGGGCTGCTTGGCGTCGTTGATGATGACCGCGGCGTTGTCGTCAAAGCGGATGTAGCTGCCATCGGGACGGCGATACTGCTTGCGCGTCCTGACGATTACGGCCTTGACCACGTCGCCCTTCTTGACGGTGCCGCCGGTGGTGGCCGACTTGACCGCGGCGACAATCACATCGCCGATGCCGCCAGAGCGGCGGAACGACCCGCCCAGCACCCGGAAGCACATGATTTCCTTGGCGCCGGAATTGTCGGCGACCTTTAAGCGGGTTTGCGGCTGAATCATTGTAATCCTCCTTGTCGTGTGCCCCGGCCTACTTCGCCTTTTCGACGATCTCTACCAGGCGCCAGCGCTTGTCCTTGGACAGCGGACGGGTTTCCATGATGCGCACGGTATCGCCGATGCCGCAGGAATTCTCCTCGTCATGGGCCTTAAACTTCTCGGTGCGATTCATGATCTTTCCATAAAGCGGATGCTTGACGCGGGTGCGGATCGCCACCACGACGGTCTTGTCCATCTTGTCGGAGACGACGACGCCCACGCGGGTTTTGCGGATACCTCTCTGTTCGGCCATTTTGCTCGCTTCCTCCTTTCGCATCACGCTTTAATCTCGCGCTGGCGGATGATGGTCTTCACTCGGGCAATGTCACGCTTGACCCGCTGAATCGCGGAGGTGTTCTGCAACTGCCCGGTGGCCAACTGGAAGCGAAGGTTGAACAGCTCGCTCTTCTTGTTCTTCAGATCGGTGTCGAGCTCGGCCGTCGTCTTGGTCATGTATTCCTTCAATTCGCTGGTTTTCATTGCTCTTCACCACCCGACTCGTTCTCGTTTTCACGCATGATGAACTTGGTCTTGAGGGGAAGCTTGTGGCTAGCAAGACGGAGCGCCTCGCGGGCGACGGTCTCCTCCACATCCTTCATCTCAAAGAGTACTCGGCCCGGCTTGATGACCGCTACCCAGTACTCGGGAGCGCCTTTACCGGAACCCATTCGGGTCTCGGCGGGCTTAGCGGACACCGGCTTGTCCGGGAAGATCTTGATCCAGACCTGACCTCCGCGCTTGGTGTAGCGGGTCATGGCCTGACGGGCGGCTTCAATCTGGTTGGAGGTGATCCAGCCGGGCTCGGTGGCCACGAGGCCGAAATCGCCGTAGGCCAGGAAATTGCCGCGCTGGGCCTTGCCCTTCATGCGGCCGCGCATCACCTTGCGGCGCTTGACTCTCTTGGGCATCAGCATGGTTTATTTCCCTCCTTCAACCCTGCGCGCGGGCGCGGGGGCAACGGTCTTCTTGGGCCGGGGCAGGATCTGACCTTTGTAGATCCAAACCTTGACGCCGATGCGGCCGTAGGTGGTCTTGGCTTCCGCGAAGCCGTAATCGATGTTGGCGCGCAGCGTCTGCAGCGGGATCGAACCTTCGTGGTAGCCCTCGGTACGGGCGATGTCCGCGCCGCCCAAACGGCCGGAGACGCTGGTCTTGATGCCCTTGGCACCGGCCTTCATCGCGCGGCCGAGGCTCTGCTTCATCGCACGACGGAAGGACACGCGCTTTTCCAGCTGCTGGGCGATGTTCTCGGCGACCAGCTGGGCGTTGGTTTCGGGGCTCTTGATCTCGAGGATGTTGAGGTTCACGCTCTTGCCCGTGAACGCCTCGATCTGCTTTTTGAGTGTTTCGACACCCGCGCCGCCCCTGCCGATGACGATGCCCGGCTTGGCGGTGAACACGCTGACGGTCAGCTTGGTGCCGGCGCGCTCGATGTCGATGTGAGAGACGCCCGCAATGTTCAGCTTTTCCTTGAGCATCTTGCGGAGCTTGTAATCTTCGATCAGGTTATTGGAAAAATCCTTTTTCCCAGCGTACCATTTGGTGCTCCAATCCAGGATGACACCGACGCGCGCGCCGTGGGGATTAACCTTCTGGCCCATTGGTTTCCCTCCTGTTATGTCGTCTTGCCCGTCACTTCACTGCGTCGAGAACGATGGTGATGTGGCTCGAGCGCTTCAAAATCACGTCGGCCCGACCGTGGGAACGAGCCCAGTAGCGCTTCAGGGTCGGGCCCTGATTGGCGTAGACCTCGGCCACGTACAGGCTCCCGCGGTCCAGCTGCAGGTTGTTCTCGGCGTTGGCAATGGCCGAATCCAGCAGCTTTTCGACGACGGGCGAAGCGGACTTGGGGGTGTAGGCCAGAATGGCCAGCGCTTCGTCAACCTTCTTTCCGCGGATCAGATCGATGACGACCTGAACCTTGCGGGGGGAGATTCGGATATATTTGGCGGTAGCGTGGGGACGCTTGTCGGCGTTTTCCTTGCGGGCCGCGGCCTTCTCGCGAGTTCTGGTTGCCATGTTGTTCCCTCCTCCTTACTTGCGCGCGGACGCTTTTTCGCCGGCGTGTCCGCGGAAGGTGCGGGTGGGGGCGAATTCGCCCAGCTTGTGGCCCACCATGTCTTCCGTCACGTACACCGGCACGTGCTTGCGGCCGTCATGAACCGCGATGGTATGGCCCACAAAATCCGGGAAAATGGTGGATGCGCGCGACCAGGTCTTGACGACCTTCTTATCGCCGCTCAGATTGAGGGCCTTGACGCGCTCAAGCAGCACCGGCTGGATGAACGGGCCTTTCTTGACGGATCTGCTCATATCTTTCGGCCTCCTTGCGTGGCGATACCGGTCACTTGCCGGCTCTCTTGACGATCATCTTGTTCGAGTACTTGCGGTGCTTGCGGGTCTTGACGCCCTGGGTCTTCTTGCCCCACGGGCTCATCGGCGCCGGCATGCCCACCGGAGAACGGCCTTCGCCGCCGCCGTGCGGGTGGTCACAGGGATTCATCACGACGCCGCGGACGGAGGGCCGGATGCCCAGGTGGCGCTGACGACCGGCTTTTCCGATGCGCACGTTCATGTGGTCGGTGTTGCCAACCTGGCCGATGGTCGCGCGGGCGCTCATGGGCACCTAGCGTACCTCGCCGGAGGGCAGGCGGACCTGTGCGTGGGCGCCTTCCTTGGCGATCAGCTGGGCGGCGGTTCCGGCGGAGCGGACCATCTGGCCGCCCTTGCCGGGCTTGATTTCCACGTTGTGGATCAAGGTGCCCAGCGGGATGTCCGAGATGGGCAGGCAGTTGCCGGGCTTGATGTCCGACGAAGCGCCGCTCATGATGGTGTCACCGACCTTGAGGCCGAGGGGGGCCAGAATGTAGCGCTTCTCGCCGTCGGCGTAGTGCAGAAGGGCGATGAAACAGGTGCGGTTCGGATCGTACTCGATGGTAGCGACCTTCGCGGGTACGCCGTCCTTGTTGCGCTTGAAGTCGATGATGCGGTACTTCCTGCGCGCACCGCCGCCCTGATGCCGGACGGTGATCTTGCCCTGCTTGTTCCGACCAGACTTGTGGCGAAGGTCGGTCAGCAGGGAGCGCTCAGGCGTTTTGGTGGTGATCTCCTCAAAGGTAAGCACCGACATGAAGCGCCTTGCGGGCGAGGTCGGCTTATACAATCGGATGGCCATTTCGCGTTCCTCCTCCTTTATTGCGCCATGCCTTCGAAGAACTCGATGCCCTTGGAGGCCTCGGTCAGCGTGACGTAGGCTTTCTTCCGCTCGGGGCGGCGGCCCTGGGTCTTGCCCTGCCGCTTCATCTTGCCTTCCACGCGCATGGTGTTGACGGACTTGACCTTGACGCCGAAGATGGTCTCCACGGCCATTTTGATCTCGGTCTTGCCTGCGTCGACGGCGACTTCAAAAGCGTACTTTTTGTCGTTCATGCCGTCGTAGCTCTTTTCGGTAAGCACCGGGCGAAGGATGATGTCGTAGGGGCTCTTCATTATTCGTACACCTCCTCGGCCACTTTCACGGCGTCGAGCGTCGCGATGAATTTGTCGTGGTTCAGGATGTCCAGAACGTTCAGGCTGCTGCTCTCGCGCTCGATGAACGCCACGGTGACGCCCGGGATGTTCGCGGCGGCGCGCTTGACGCTTTCATTGACGCCCTGGGTCAGGATCAGCGCTTTGCGACTCACGCCCAGCGCCTTGAGAATCTGAGCGATCTCGCGGGTCTTGGCCCCGGCGAGCTCGAGCTTGTCGAGAACGATCAGATCGCCGCCCTGCACCTTGCTCGTCAGCGCCGACTTCATCGCGAGGCGCTTGACCTTACGGGGCACGGAAAAGCTGTAATCACGGGGCTTCGGCGCGAACACCATGCCGCCGTGGGCGAACTGAGGCGCCCTGCGGGAGTGATGGCGTGCGTTGCCGGTGCCCTTCTGTCGGTAAATCTTGCGGCCGCCGCCCCGGACTTCGGAACGGGTCTTCGCCGACTGAGTGCCCTGACGCTTGGCATTGAGCTGCGCCCGGACGACGGTGTGCAGCGCGGTTTCATGGATCTCGGCGCCGAAGGTGTTTTCGGACAATTCGACTTCGCCGACCTTGGCGCCCTGCATATTGACCAGTGCTACTTTAGGCATTGTTACGTCCTCCTTCCGAAAAGCCTTCAGCCTTTGACCGAATTGCGCACGATGACCAGCGCGCCGTTGGCGCCGGGCACCGCGCCCTTGATCATGAGCAGGTTGCGCTCGGCGTCCACCTTGACCACTTCAAGGTTCTGGACGGTGACGCGCTCTCCGCCGTACTGGCCGGGCATGTGCTTGTTTTTGAACACGCGGGACGGGTCGGAGTTCGCGCTCATGGAGCCGACGCCGCGGTGATACTTGGAGCCGTGGGCCATCGGGCCGGTGTGCTGGTTCCAACGCTGAACGACGCCGGTAAAGCCGTGGCCCTTGCTGGTGCCGACCACGTCAACCTTATCGCCCTCGGCGAACACGTCCGCCTTGATTTCGTCGCCCACTTTAAAGGAAGAGATGTCCGAGAGCCTGAACTCCCTGAGGTACCGCTTTGCGGGAACGCCCGCCTTTTCAAAGTGGCCGAGCTCGGGTTTGTTCTTCAGTTTCTTCGCCCGCGCTTCTGCGAGCTCGCCGAAACCTACCTGAACAGCCTCATACCCGTCGCTCTTTTCGGTCTTGACCTGCGTCACGGTGCAGGGGCCGGCCTGAACGACGGTGACCGGCATCAGACGACCATCCGCGAGGAAGATCTGGGTCATGCCAATCTTCGTACCGAGAATTGCCTTATCCATCGAAGTGTTGCACCTCCTAAGTTTTCAAAAGAAGCCGAGCCTTACAGCTTGATCTCGATCTCGACGCCGGCTGGCAGATCCAGCTTGGTCAGCGCGTCGACGGTCTTCGACGTGGGGCTCAGGATGTCGATCAGGCGCTTATGGGTGCGCATCTCGAACTGCTCACGAGAGTCCTTGTGCTTGTGGGGGGAGCGGAGAATCGTGATGATCTCCTTCTCGGTGGGCAGCGGGATCGGGCCGGAGACACGGGAGCCGGTGCGCTTGGCGGTTTCTACGATGCGCGCCGCGGACTGGTCGATGATGCCGTGCTCGTACGCCTTCAGCTTGATGCGGATCTTCTGGTTGGCCATGGTTTCTCCTCCTTGTCGAACTCATGCACACGCTGCCGGGCGTGTCCTCTTTTTATTTTTTGCAAATCCCACCGTGGCAGGATTTGCGCCGACGCGGCATGAGCCCCGTCGTCCGATTGTCGGACTGGTCCCCGGAAATTACCGGACATAACGTCCGCAACCTCCCGGTTCATCCCTGAGAAATCCGCAGGTCTAAACCCTGCGAACCTCCTGCAAACCGGCATTTGCAACCGCGCAAAATCTGCGCAGCACGGATAATTATAATAGAAACATGCCCGTGATTGCAAGTTATTTTCGCGTATCATTGTTAAGTTTTCATCAGGCAGGCATCATTGCGCAAACTTTTAACAATATCGGTCGCTCACAAAAAACGGAGCCGCCTCGCAAGAAGCGGCTCCGTATTCTGTTGTGTTATTCGACGACCTTGGTGACGACGCCGGAACCCACCGTACGGCCGCCCTCGCGGATGGCGAAACGGAGTCCCTCTTCGCAC
>JAEZTD010000250.1 GCA_023443705.1 Bacillota bacterium
ATGGTGCGCAACCCGCGCCCGACCCGCGCCGAGATCACCGACGTGGCCAACGCCATCTACGATGGCACCAGCGCGCTGATGCTCTCCGGCGAAACCGCGAACGGCAAATACCCGGTGGAGACGATCCGCACGATGGCGAAAATCGCCGAGCGCACGGAGGAGTTCATCGATTACAAGGGGCTCTTCAACAAGTTCCGCCAGCAGTTGGACAAGAGCGTCGTCAACGCCATCTCCCACGCCACCTGCACCACATCCCATGACCTGGGCGCTGCCGCCATCGTGACGGTCACACGGACCGGCTCAACGGCGCGGATGGTCTCCCGTTTCCGTCCCGCAACCCCCATCGTGGCCATCACACCCAACCCGCGCACCTACCGGCAGCTTGCGCTGTCCTGGGGCGTGACACCGCTGATGAACGACTACAAGGTCAGTTCGCGGGAACTCTTCCTGGCCGCGGCCCGCAAGGTGCAGGAAGCGAACCTCGCCCACGACGGCGACATCATCGTCGTCACGGGTTCCTCCGACCGGGTGGGGGAGATCACGAACACGCTGCAGATCCACGTGCTCGGCACGGCGCTGGTTCGCGGCACGGGCAATGGATTTGCGCCGATCACCGGTCGGCTCTGCGTCGTCAAAACCCCGGACGATCTCAAGCACTTTCGGGATGGCGATGTTCTCGTGATCGACCACACCACAAACGTCGTGCTGCATGAGATGCGAAGGGCCGCTGCTGTCGTGACGGAGGAGGACATCATGGACTCCGGTGCGGCCGCCGCCTGCATGGCGCTGGACCTGCCGCTGATCGCAGGGGCGGAGAACGCCACCCACCTTCTGATGACCGGCTGCCTCGCCACCATCGACGCCAAGAGCGGCGTGGTCTACAACGGAGACAGCTGCTTCACCGGCGGAAAGTAAGCACGTGAACGAAGCCCCCGGCAGAACTGCCGGGGGCTTCAAGGCAACGAAAACCCCTGCGGTTGTTTCGATGCGAAGGAAGAAATTCTGCGTGCGCCTGAAATCCTCACGGATATCCGGGCGGCGCACTGACCAAAGGTGTGGATAGCGCCACCAGTGTGCGTACTGGTGGCGCTATCCCGTTCCCGGCATACACGCCGCCGGGAACGATTGAAACCCTACCGATGCTTTGTTGATGGTCTGAAGCCCCGGCAGTTCTGCCGAGTGCTTAGCGTTTTCTATGCCCAGCGCCAGTTTCCGGCGCCTGCGCCGACCTCAAAATGGCATTTGGCGATGCCCAGGTCCACCCGCGCGTAAAAGCCGGGGAGCGCCACAGCCCTCACCGCATTGTCGCGGAGTTCAAAGAGGAATTTCTGCTGGTTTATGGCGGTGGGGGCCAGCTGCACCGCCTGCATGCCACGCAAAAACCATTCGGGCATTTCGCCCTCCACCCGGCTCAGCGCCTCGACGGGCTTGGTTTTTCGCGGGACACCCGCTACCGCGGCGTAGCCGATGGCGATGACGAGCGCCAGCTTTTCGCCGGGTTCCACCCTTGCTGTGGCCTGATTTTTCTTGTAGGTGCCGCCTACCCAGCAGGTGGATAGCCCCAGCTGCGTCGCGCGGAGTACGATCTTTTCGCCGTAGTAGCCGCACTTTTCCTCAAGGTCGGCGCCGGTTTTGCCGACCAGCGCGATGTAATTGCTGACGTTCCTAAATCGGCCGTACCGGGCCATGAATCCGGAAAACGCGCGGGGCTCGTTCAGGCACAGCTGCATGGCAAGGCCGCTCTCGAGGTTGCTGGCGGCGATTTCCGTGCGGAGCTTTTCTTCGGCTTCGCCTTCAATTTTTCTGTCTGTATAAGCGCGCACCGATTTGCGCGCTTCAATGGCATCCCACAGATTCACATGGATCCCTCCCAAAGGACGTCGGCGTGCGCGTTGCCGCGGACGGCGCGCACCCGGACTTTTCATGAAGAAAATAGCTCATTTATGGCGCGTTGTCAAGAAGTGCGGCGCACTGTCCGAAGATCAGCGCAAAGGCCGAGGGTTTTTGGTGGCGCGGCGTCCGATGCCCCAACGCCTGACAGGCGGGCGCTGCTTTGCGTTCGGCGCGCTTGCGCCGTCACTGTCCCGCGTGCTATAATCGTTTCGCAATATTTTGCATATTATGGCATTGACGATGCTTCGAGACTGCGCTTATTGAAGATACCCCATCATTCCCTGACGAAAACCCCGTCGAAATCCTCGAACACGCGGCGATACGAAGGCCTGATCCTTAGCGCACGTCACGCCCAGGAATCTCTATGGGGGGCACACTCGATGAAGAGAAGCGCGAAGCTGCTCGCGGCGCTGGCTGCGATCCTGGTTTTACTGGCCGAGGCAGGCGCGTCCGGGGCCATCAGGCCCGTACGCGCGGCGCTGGACGCGAGCCTTGTCTTGATCGACCTTGCCGATCGAAGCACCCACCAGCTTACCGGCAGCGTACTGCCGCAGGGCGCAAGCCAGAGCATGGCGTGGAAAAGCTACAACACCAAGGTGGCGACGGTTTCAAAGACGGGTCTGGTCACGGGGCGCGCCATCGGCACCACCGCCGTCGCGGTGCGTCCCGCCAGCCGGAGCAATTGGACGAAGGCCACCGTGCGGGTGACCGACAGCCTCGCGCCCGACACCATCCGCCTGAGCGCTTCCCGGCTCAACCTTCTGATTGGCAGCACGGGCCTTCTCACGGCTGAGGCGGGGCCGGACACCGCGATCACCACAATCCGGTGGTGGTCCAGCAAGACGAGCGTCGCACTCGTAACGCCGGACGGCCAGGTGCTGGCGCGCAAGGCCGGAACGGCCGTCGTCCGGGCGATTTCGACAAGAAACCCCGCGCTGTACGCCTCCGCGCTGGTGACGGTCAAAAACCTGCCGCCGCCGGTCAGGCTGACCATCACGCCCGCAAGCGCGAAGATTGAAAGAGGCGAAAAACTCCAGCTGTCGGTGGCTGTTTCGCCGCCGGAGGCAAACCTGTCTCTTCGCTGGTATACGAACAACCCCGCCGTCGCCACCGTCGGCAAAACAGGGCTCGTGAGCGCCAAGAAAGTCGGGAAATTCAAGGTCAAAGCAGTCTCGAGGATAAAGCCCACGGTTAAGCAGATCCGCTCCTACGAGGTCGTGGACACGAAAACGGTGACTGGCGTGGTCATCGAGAGCGACGAGAGCGTCCTGCTGGCCGGGGGAACGCTGCAGCTGCGGGCCGGCGTGCTGCCGCCCACCGCCTCCCAGGCGGTGTCGTGGACGAGCAGCAACCCCGCCGTTGCCACGGTGTCAGAAGCGGGGTTCGTCACCGCCGTATCCCTTGGCAGCACCACCGTCACCGCCGCGGCGAGCGGCAAGTACGCGAAGCAGCGCGTGGTGGTGATGGACGCGGCGCCCGTCACCGAACTGCCCGCACAGGTGACGAGCGCCGACGGCATCAGCCTGAACCTCGCAAAGATCGACGCGGTTCAGCGCTACGCCGTGGAACAAGTGGACGCACTCCGCGCCGCGGGCGTGATCCCAAAATCGGAGGCGGACGCCAGAAAGCTCATCATCGTCCGGGCTTTCCGCATGGCGCGCTTCCCGTGGATGAGCGCGCGGAACGTGCGTTACTGGTCGGGCGACAGCCTGTACCAGAAAAATGTGGTATATTACGGCATCCCCTACACCCAGACGAACCGCGTCTACAATACGTCGAACATCGTAAGGTCCGGGGCGTTCAAGCTGCTCGGAGACGACGCCTTTCATACCGCCTACATGGTCGACAGGCGCTATCCGGGCAACGACTGCTCCTCGTTTGTGTCGATGAGCTACTGGGGGCTGGGCTCCAGCTACTCGTACCTGCGCTCCCGAAACATGCTGGATTCCTCGGTCTACAAAACCGTCGCGATGCGATCCAAGCCGACCGCCTACCTGAACCTGCGGCCGGGAGATTTCTTTGTCCGAAACGGGCATGTGGCGATGTTTCTGTACTACGCCAACAGCCTGAGAACCCGGGTCATGATCATTCAGCAGGGCGGGCGAAACACCCTCAACACCGTGGGGCTGTTCCTCAAGCCCATCAGCTACTACAGCGCAGACTCGCGCTACATCGCGCGGCGGAAGCGCTCGTTCGCTTAAAAACAGGGCGCGGCCCGAAGGGAGCCGGACACATGGCGCGCATCGACCAGGTGATCCCGAAAACCACGCGCAGGGAGACAGCCGTCCAGTTTGGCGGCGGAGGCTTCCTGCGCGGTTTCTTTGACTGGATGCTGCAGGAGGCGAACGACGCCGGGGTGTATGACGGTTCCGTGGTCGTCGTCCAGTCAACATCGGGCGGCGTCGCGGATGCGCTCATGCGGCAGAACGGCCAGTACACGCAGATCCTTCGGGGCGCGGAGGGGGTTAAGGCCTGTCCCATCGACGTCGTCTCCCGATGCGTCAAGGTCTACGAGGATTTTCCCGCTTTCCTCGCGCTGGCGAAGGTCCCAACCCTTCGGCTGATTGTGTCCAACACCACCGAGGCGGGCATTCGCTTTGAGCCGGAGGAGGAGATTGCGTCGCCCATATCGTTCCCCGCGCGGCTTACGGCGCTTCTCCGCCGCCGGCATCAGCTGGGGCTTCCGGGCTTTGTGGTTCTGCCCTGCGAGCTGATCGAAGAGAACGGCCGCACGCTGAGGGAATACGTCCTCCGGCACGCGCGCTTGTGGGGGCTGGGGGAAGATTTTGCCCGGTTTGTCGAGCGGGACAACCACTTTCTGAACACGCTGGTGGACCGGATCAATACCGGATACCCGTCTGGCGAGACCATGGACCTTGGGTATGAGGACGAGCTCGTCAACTGCTGCGAGTGGTACCACCTGTGGGTGATCGAAGGGGACAAGGCGCTCGCCGCGGAGATACCCTTTGACCGTGCGGGGCTGAACGTGAAATGGGTAGACGACCTTGCGCCCTACCGGACGCGGAAGGTACGCATCCTAAACGGCGCGCACACCGCCACCGTCGCCCTGGCGATGCTCGCCGGGGTCGAGACCGTCGGCGAAGCGGTGGCAGACCATGAAATCGGCGCGTTTATGCGCCGGGCGGTCTTCGAGGAAATCATCCCTTCGCTGGATTTGCCGAGCGAAGAACTGGAGGAATACGCCGAGGGCGTGTTCCGGCGCTTTCAGAACCCCTTCATCCGACACGAATGGCGCGCCATCTCGCTGAACTCGGTCTCAAAATTCCGGGTGCGGGTGCTGCCGTCGATTCTAGAATACGAGCGGCGCTTCGGCCGGATTCCGCCAAATCTCATCCGCTCGCTGGCGATACTGATCGAACTGTACCGGGAATTTGAGGTTCGGGACGAACCGCGGGTGATCGCGGCGATGCGGCGTTCCTGCGTCCGGGAGATCCTCTCGGACGAGGCGCTCTGGGGAGCGGATATCCGTCACCTTTCCGCAGCGGTGGAAGGAAACCTCACAAAGACATCGGAGGGACGCGCATGAGGCTGTTCATGGACGAGGACTTTCTTTTGTCAAACCAGACGGCGCGCCGCCTGTACCACGAGTACGCCGCGCCCATGCCCATCATCGACTACCATTGCCACCTGTCTCCGGGGGAGATCGCGGAAAACATCCGCTTTCGGAACATCGGCCACCTGATGCTGGGCGGCGACCACTACAAGTGGCGCGCCATGAGCGCCTGCGGCTATGACAACGAATTCATCCGCACATCGGGTGACTACGAGCGGTTCATGGCCTACGCGAAGGTGATGCCGCAGCTCATCGGAAATCCGCTGTACCACTGGACGCACATGGAGCTTCGGCGCGTGTTTGGAATCCGCGAGACGCTTTCGGAGAAGACCGCGCCGGGCATCTGGGCGGTGGCCAATGAGATGCTCGTTGGAGACGATTTCCGCGCGCGGCGGCTGATTGAGCGGTTTGGCGTAAAAATGCTCGCAACCACCGACGATCCGGTGGATTCGCTTCGGCACCACCAATCGATTGCGTCGGATGCGCCGTTTTGCGTCCAGGTGCTGCCCGCCTTCCGACCGGACAAGGCGCTGAACGCGGACAGGCCCGGCTTCAAGGCATATATTGAAAGCCTGTCAGAGGCGTCCGACATATCCATCGCGTCAGCGGCGGACGTCGTTCGCGCGCTGGAAAAGCGCGTCGACTACTTTCATGCCGAGCGCTGCCGCCTGTCGGACCACGCGCTGGACACCGTGCCGTTTGCGCAGGTCGATCCCGCAAAAGCGGAGCACGCGTTTGCCGCCGGCATGGGCGGCGGGATGGTTGCGGCGGAGGATCTTGAGCACTACCGCACCATGCTCCTCGTGGCGCTGGGCGGTATGTACCACGCCCGGGGCTGGGCGCAGCAGTACCACATGGGCGCGCTCCGGGATGCGAATGGGCGCATGTTTTCGCGCTTCGGCCCGGACACCGGCTTTGACGCCATCTCAAACCCGCCGGACGCCGGAAAGTTGGCGGCGCTGCTCGACGCGCAGGAGCGAAACGGCGCGCTGCCCAGAACCATCCTCTACACGCTGAACCCGTCGGCCAACTACGCGCTGGCGGCTGTGGCGGGCTGCTTCCAGGGCGGAGAGCCCGGCAAAATCCAGTTCGGCAGCGCCTGGTGGTTCTGCGACCAGAAGGACGGGATGCTGGAGCAGATGAAGGCGCTGGCGGGGCTCGGGGTGCTGGGACGCTTCGTCGGCATGCTGACGGACTCCCGCTCCTTCGTCAGCTATCCGCGGCACGAGTACTTCCGCCGCATCCTGTGCGATCTGATCGGCACTTGGGTGGAGAACGGAGAATACCCGGAGGACGAGGGCGCGCTGCGGGAGATCGTCCGCGGCATCGCCTATGAAAACGCGCGGCGCTACTTCGGGGTGGAAGAATGAACAGGGCGGAGGCGCGGGCAAAGCGCATTCACCCGTCGGACGACGTGGCGGTGGCCCTCGCGCCCATTTCTAAGGGAGAGCAGGCACTGGGCGTCACGGCGCTTGATGACATACCCTTCGGGCACAAGATGGCCCTTCGACCCATTCTCCGGGGCGAGGACGTGACCAAATACGGCATGCCCATCGGTCGCGCCACGGAGGACATCCCACTGGGCGCGTGGGTACACACCCACAACCTTGCGACAAAGCTCGACACCGTGCGGGAATACCGCTACGAGCCCTCCCGGATTCCGGCCATCACCCCCTTCGAGGGAAGCTTCATGGGCTACCTTCGCGCGGACGGCTCCGTCGGCATCCGGAACGAGCTTTGGATTCTGCCCACGGTGGGCTGTGTGAACGGCGCGGCCGAGGCGATCGCGTTCAGGGCGCGGCGGGAGGTCGGCGTCCCAGTCTACGCGTTTTGCCATCCCTACGGCTGCAGCCAGCTGGGCGAGGACCATGAGAATACGCAGAAGATCCTGGCGCGCCTGGCCCGCCACCCCAACGCGGGCGGCGTACTGGTCTTGGGCCTCGGGTGCGAGAACAACCACATCGCCGCCTTTCGAGCGGTGCTCGGCGCGGTGGACGAGCGCCGCGTGCGCTTTCTGTGTGCCCAGGATGCCGAGGATGAAATTGAGGAAGGCCTGCGGCTGGTCCGCGAAATCGCTTTGACAGTGCGGGGCGACCAGCGGACGGCGCAGGGCGTTTCCAAGATCGTATTGGGCCTCAAGTGCGGCGGCTCCGACGGACTGTCCGGCATTACCGCCAACCCGCTCCTCGGCACCGTATCGGACGGCGTGTGCGCGGCGGGCGGCTCCGCGCTCCTGACCGAAGTGCCGGAGATGTTTGGCGCGGAGACGCTTCTCATGAACCGCTGTGAAAATGAGGAGACATTCCGAAGCGCGGCGGACATGGTGAACGGCTTCAAGCGATACTTTGCGTCCCACGGCCAGCCGGTGTACGAAAACCCTTCGCCGGGCAACCGGGCGGGGGGAATCACGACGCTGGAGGAGAAGAGCCTGGGCTGCACCCAGAAGGGCGGAACCGGCCCGGTTTCAGACGTCCTGGGTTATGGAGAGACCCGCAGAAAAAGCGGCCTGACCCTCGTGAACGCGCCCGGCAACGACATCTGCGCCGTGACGGCGCTCGCGGCGGCGGGCGCGCAGCTGGTTTTGTTCACTACAGGCCGGGGAACTCCGCTTGGCGCACCGGTACCGACGGTGAAAATTTCCTCGAACGCCGTTCTCACGGCGAAGAAGAAAAACTGGATCGACTTCGACGCCAGCCCGCTTATGGACGGCGCGCCGCTTGCGGATGAGGCGCGGCGGCTGTTCAGCCTCATCCTGGACGCGGCCTCCGGCACAGAAACGCGGAATGAGCGAAACGGGGAGAGGCAGATCGCGATCTTCAAAAACGGCGTGACGCTCTAAACGAAAACAAAACGGAACGCGGCAATTCGCCACGTTCCGTTTTCGTAGGGTCTGCTTATCCGATGGTCAGTTCGACCGGCACCTTGTAGTCAAAGCTCTTGCGGATGGCGGCGAGGATGTCGCCGTGGCCGTCCTTGAGGCTCATGGTGGCGGAAGAGGTGACGTCGGCGAGGTGGGTCTTGTCCTCATCGGAGAGGGCGTTGTATTTCGCCACATCCTGCTCATTGGAGGAATCGGCCTTCAGCGGACGGCCGTTGACGTCGGAGGTATACTTGGCGAACCAAGCGTCCACCTCGTCCACGGTCATGCCGACGAAGAGCTTCTGGAAGGCGTCCATCTCGTTCTGCCAGGTGGTGGTGTTCAGCTTGTAGCCTTCGCCGCGCTCACGCTTGGTCTTCCAGCCGGCGACGTCGGCCAGGAAGCTGTCGTCGGTGCTTTCGGAGACGGAGTCGACCTTCTCGTCGTGGTCGGCGTCCATGTTGTAGCCGCCCTGTCCCGGGTAGCCGCTGAAGTGAGGCATGGATTCGCCGTCGTAGTTGGGCGAGGCGACCTCCACCTGATCCACCTGGATGGCGGCGATGCGGCCCTCGGCGTCAAACAGCGTCACGGCGACGACATCGTTGAAGGAATAGACGGGGACTTCCTTGTCGTCCTTGCCGGGGCCGATGCGGCCGTTGTGGGACGCGCCCAGGCCAAAGCCTGTGGCGGACGTGGCCGTCAGCGGAACGCGGTTTTCATAGGCCTTGCGGATGGCGGCGAGGATGTCGCCGTGGCCGTCCTTGAGGCTCATGGTGGCGGAGGAGGTGACGTCGGCGAGGTGGGCCTTGTCCTCGTCGGAGAGGGCGTTGTACTTCGCCACGTCCTGCTCATTGGAGGAATCGGCTTTCAGCGGGCGGCCGTTGACGTCGGAGGTGTACTTGGCGAACCACGCGTCCACTTCGTCCACGGTCATGCCGACGAAGAGCTTCTGGAAGGCGTCCATCTCGTTCTGCCAGGTGGTGGTGTTGAGCTTGTAGCCTTCGCCGCGCTCGCGCTTGGTCTTCCAGGCGGCGATTTCGGCCAGGAAGCTGTCTTCGGTGTTCTCGGAGACGGAGTCAACCTTCTCATCGTGGTCGGCGTCCATGTTGTAGCCCGGCTGGCCCGGCAGGCCGCTCAGGTGGGGCATGGATTCTCCGTCGTAGTTGGGTGTGGCGACCTCCAGCTGGTCGATGTTCAGGTGCAGGATCTTGCCTTCGCCGTCAAAGATCGCGCTGGCGTACACCTCGTTGAAGGAGTAGACCTGCACATCCTTGTCGTCCTTGCCGGGGCCGATGCGGCCATTGCTGACGATGCCGAGGCCCAGGTACGCGTCCGCAGCTTCGATGACGGCGGGCGCCTCGGCCGCTTCTGCTTCGGTGGTCAGCCCCAGCGCACTCGAAACAGCGGCCAGAATGGCCTTGCCGGTGTAGGTCGCACCGGAAACCACGTCCACTTCGACACCGTTCGCCTCGACGATCTTCGCCGGCAGCCCTTCAAGCGCCAGCGTGCCGATGCCGTCTGTTTCCTTCGCGCCGGTTGCCTCGACGGAGACAATCTTGCCGTCCTCAACCGTCACGGTCACCTCGACCGGGCCGCCGAAACCATCGGCGGTTCCGGTGAACACTTCGGCCTGCGCCGCGATGCTCACCATCAGAAGCAATGCGACCAGAATGGAAACCAACCGCTTCATGAATAGTCCCTCCCCATTTCTTCATCTCCACGTTTTGTCTCCTGGGAACCGCCGCCACAGGAGGCGGGAAAAGATGCGTTCACCCCCCGATGAGCCGCGATCCCTTCAAAAAAATTATGCGCTTTTTGCACGAACAGGTCAATATACCTACGGTAAATTTAAACCATATGTGTGGTGTGAATTTTTTACTGCGAGCGACCGTGCCGCGCCCGGTCGCTCGGCGGGCCATGCCGGGGGTTTGGCTAATCGTAGGATTGTTCCTCCACCACCAGGTGCGCGGCGGGGAATGGAGCGAGCGCGCGGGGCAAAATACCCATGAGGTATGCGATCAGGACGCCGTAGTTCGTGACGTAAGTTCCCTGGGCGCGGGCCTCGGAAATCCTGTAGTCCATCTCTCGGCGGTTCAGCATGCAGCCGCCGCAATGGACGACCAGCCGATAGCCCGACACATCTTTGGGAAAGCACGCGCCGCTCGCCCAATCGAATTCGATGCCGCCGCCCACTTTTTCGCGGATCCAGCGAGGGAGCTTCACCGTACCGATGTCGTCCTCCTGGCGGTGGTGGGTACAGCCCTCGACGATCAGCACCCGATCGCCCGCATTCAGCCACTCGATCTGCCGCGCGCCCCGCACCATCTCTTCGAGGTCACCTTTCTGCCGGGCGAAGAGGATGGAGAAGGAGGTCATCGGAATCTCCGGCGGGGTTTCCGCGGCCACGACTTGAAACGCCTGGGAGTCGGTGATGACAATGGCGGGCGGCGCTTGAAGCGCCTTGAGCGCCTGCCTCAGGGCGTTCTCCTTCACGACGACGGAGATGGCGTCTTTTTCCAGAAGGGCGCGGATGGTCTGCTGCTGCGGCAGGATCAGCCGTCCCTTCGGCGCGGCCTTGTCGATGGGCGTCACCAAAACCGCCACCTCGCCCGGGCTAATCAGGCCGTCCACCAGCGCAGGTTCTTCGTCCTCGACGGCGGCGGAAGATATGATCTGCTCCTTCAGCGCGCCGACACCCTGCCCGCTTTGCGCGCTGACGGCGAGAACGGGCACGCCGAAGCGCGTCTTCATTTCGGAGACGAAGGTCTGGTCGGGCTGGGCGGCGTCGCACTTGTTGACGACGAGGATCGCGGGGATGCGCCGCCTGTTTAGCTGCGCGAGCAGGTCCTTCTCAAAGGCGGTGATGCCCTGCATGAAATCTGTGACCACCAGCGCGAGATTGCACCGGCGAAGCGCCTCGTAGGTCTTTTCCACGCGCTTCGCGCCGAGTTCTCCCTCGTCGTCGAGCCCCGCGGTGTCGATCAGCAGCACCGGTCCGATGGGGAGCAGCTCCATTGCCTTTCGGACGGGGTCTGTGGTGGTGCCGGGAACCTCGCTGGTGACGGCGACGGGTTGCCCGGCGATGGCGTTGATGAGCGAGGACTTGCCCGCGTTGCGCCGTCCGAAGAGGCCGATGACGTACCGGGAGCCCGACGGGGTCTCGTTCATATCCATTCGCATACCTCCTTGTCCGCGCCGGGCGCGGCCGGGTTTCTGGTTTTATCGGGACTATGCGCTATTAGCATGTCGGGGCCTCCCTCCGCTCGGCGTCCGGGTGGTCGCCACGCGAAAAGTCAGGCTGGAACCCGGCGGATTCGATCCGACGGCTGAGGCAGGAAAGGCACTCCGCCGCCTCCTCGCCGGTGCAGATTTTGTTGTCGTAGAGCGCGTAATCCTTTCGGTGCCGGACGGGGGAGAGGTTGGGCATCACCACGTTGGCTCCCGCCTGAAGACCCTTTTCCCGTCCTCCGGGGTCGATGGTGCCCAGCGCCGTGGTGGCAGGCAGCAGCACCTTCGGCAGAAGAAGCCGGACGATGGACAGAAGAATCAGCGTCCTGTCCGCCGTGGGCGTGGGCAGGTTCCTAAAGCGCGTGTCCTTCTGGGGGATGAAGGGGCCGATCCCCACCATGTGGGGTTTGAGGTCCAGGAGAAAGAGGAGGTCCTCCGCAATCGTTTCAATGGTCTGGAGCGGGGATTCCACCATAAAGCCCGCGCCCACTTGAAAGCCCAGTTCTCTCAGGTCGTAGAGGCAGCGCAGGCGGTTCTCAAGGCGCATCTCAGGCGGATGCAGCGCTTCGTAATGGGCTTTGTCCGCCGTCTCGTGTCGCAGAAGGTACCGGTCCGCGCCCGCTTCGCGCAGGCGCCGGTAGGAATCGCGGCTGCGCTCGCCCAGGGACAGCGTCACCGCCGAATCCGGGAACCGCGCCTTGATCTCCGACACGACGCGGCACATCCTGTCGTCGTCAAAATACGGGTCTTCGCCGCCTTGCAGCACGAAGGTGCGAAAGCCCAGGCTGTGCCCGGTGTGGCAGCAGCCTAGGATTTCTTCCTCCGTCAGCCGGTAGCGCACCGCGCTATTGTTGCTTCTGGAGAGGCCGCAGTAGTGGCAGCCGTTTTTGCAGTGGCTGGAGAACTCAATGAGCCCCCGAAAGAAAACCTTCTTACCAAAGTGCGCCGAGCGCGCCTCGTCCGCCATGCGCCGAAGCGCTTTCCGCGCCTCAGGCGGCGCTCCATCCAGGAAAAAGCGCAGCATCGCCTGAAGCGCCGGCCTTTCCGCGCCGCTCAGCCAGCGGGTGAAGGCAGTATGTTCCGTCGGATAATTCATGCGCACGCTCCTAAAGCCTCAAGTCACGTTCGCCTGCCTCGATCCGTCGGAGCGTGGCGGCGATCTTTTCGTACACCGGCTCGCCCTTGAACTTGTCGAGGTGTTCAATGAGCGTCCGCTCGCCCTTTTCGCGGGCTTCGGGCGAGGCATAGTCGATCAGGTATTCCTTTAGCGTGAACAGTGCGTTCGGGATGCAGTAATTGTGCACAAACTTGGATTTTGCGACCTTCATGAAGTGGTCGCCGGTGCGCCCGGCGCGGTAGCAGGCGGTGCAGAAGGACGGCACGCAGCCCATGTCGCAGACTTCCTGCACGATCTGATCCAGCGGCCGGTCGTCGCCGATCGAAAACTGCTCCTGATCGGGCAGCGCGTTCGCCCGCTGGGACGCGTGGTACGCGCCCACGCCGATGCGGGTGCCGCCGTCGATCTGCGAAACGCCGAAGGGAATCACGGCGCGCCGCACGCTGTCCGGTTCCCGGGCGGTGCAGATGAGCCCGGTGTAGGGCACCGACAGCCGGAGCACCGCCACCAGCTTTTTGAAGTCCTCATCGCTGACGGCGTACTCCGGATGCTCGGAGTAGGGGGTGCCGGTGGCAGGCGTGATGCGGGGGAAGGAGATGGTGTGCGGGCCGACGCCGCCGAAGGTTTCCTCCAGATGGATGGTGTGGTAGAGAAGCCCCATGACTTCAAAGCGCCAGTCGTACAGCCCGAACAGCACGCCGAGCCCCACGTCGTCCACGCCCGCCTGCTGCGCCCTGTCCATCGCGTAGAGCCGCCAGCGGTAGTGCCCCTTGATGGTGCCCTTGGGGTGCACGCGGCTGTAGGTCTCGTGGTGGTATGTCTCCTGGAACACCTGGAAGGTGCCGATGTCCACATCCCTGAGTTTTCTGAGTTCCTCGACGGTCAGCGGCGCGCAGTTGATGTTGGCGCGTCGGATCTCGCCGTTTCGGTGCTTGACCGAATACACCTGCCGGATTGACGCGCACATGAAATCGATGTCCGTGGCGGGGGATTCGCCGTAGACGAGCACGGTGCGCTTCTGCCCCTCTTCAATCATGATGCGGACTTCCTCGGCGATTTCATCCATCGAAAGGGTCGTTCTGTGGATCGCGCGGTTACTGGCGCGGAAGCCGCAGTAAACGCAGTTGTTGGCGCATTCGTCCGATATGTAGAGCGGCGCGAAGAACACGATGCGGTCGCCGTAGACTTCCTCCTTCAGCCGGTGGGCCAGGCGGAACATCTCCTCGATCGTCTCCTCGTCCCGGTTCTGAAGCAGAATCGCGGTCTCCTCAGGCTCCAGCCGCACGCAGCCCTCAGCCTTTTTCAGAACCCGGCGCACATCCTCCCGGGAGGGGTTCTCCCACCGGTTCAGCTGCGCCCAGATCACTTCATCGTCGATGAAGTCCCGGTTCATCCGGTCGTAGGCCTCGAATTCCGCCCTGTACTTGTCCATAAAACCCATGCCCAGGCCCCCTTGTTCGTTACGAATTGGTCTTCGCGATCATGGACTTGACGCTCGCGCCGGAAATCCTGCCGAGCGTCCCCGTCAGCGCGCTGATCTCGTCGTTTGAGCCGTCCACGATCAGCGCGATCACTGATACGCCCCGCTCCCGGTGCGGAAGGCCCATCCGCCCCGCGATCAGCCCGGCGTGGTCATGCAGCACCGCGTTGACCCGCTCCACGCAGGTGGGCTCCTCCACCACGATGCCCACGATCCCCAGACGCTTTTCCGCCTCCAAACCGATCTCTCCCTTCAAATCATACCAATCCGAAACATTCATTCTTCGTCAGACCGGATCTTTTCGCCGAGAACTGTGTCGCCTTCCGCTTGACGTAGCGCTGCATTTCACGCCAAAGGCGTATCCCGAAGGGTCGCCTCGCTCCGGCTCCTTCTTCTCAATCGAAAATCTCGCGGTCCTTTGGAATAATGAATATTTCTACTTGGCATAAAAACACCCCTCCGGCATGGAAGGGGTGCAAAACGGCAACAAAAAAAGAACACACATGCCATCTGCGCGCCTTCCCGCTCGGAAAACACCTTGCGGTCGGGTAGTGGTCGTGGCCCTGTGCCTCCGGGCATTTCGCGCGAAGACGCATTGCCTTTTTCTCGTCTCCCAGTGTAGCAGCGGCCCCGGCGATTGTCAAGCAAAAACGCGCGGGATGCGGGAAAAGCAATTGCGCAATTAACCTTCTGGCGGTACAATGCCCATGATACGCTTTACCACGAAAGAAGAAGGGGGCTGCGCCTTGAATAGACACAGCCACAAGAAGGCCGGCCGGTCCGGCGAGGGAATGGGCAGCCTGGCACTTGGCGCGGCCATGCTCGGCATCTCGTTTTCCGCTACGCTCAACAAGCTCGCGCTGGGCGAAGGGCTGCACCCCATCTGGATCAACGCGCTCCGGCTGGGCTTTGCGATCGCGCTGATGCTCTTGTATGCCCTCGTCAGGCGGCGGGCGCCGGTTCGGGGAATGACCCGGCGTACGCTTCTTCTATCGCTCGTCTCCGGCGCGTTTCTGGCGGCGCATTTTGTATGTTGGGTGTACGCGTTGAAGCTGACCGATGCGCTGGCCGCCGCGGCGTTGTGGAGCACATACCTTTTCATGACGGCGCTGGGCTCGGTGGCGCTCTTCCGGGAGCGGATTCCGAAGGCAGCCGCCGTTTCGATGGGCGTTGCCTTTCTGGGGGTTTTGGTCTGCTGCATGAACATGAGCGCCTCCCGCCTGTCCGGAAACCTCTTCGCGCTGGGCGCGGCCGCCACTCAGGCGGGCTACTTTCTCTGCGGGCGCTTCGTGCGCAGGCATGTGGACAACTTCTCCTACACGCTGGTGGTGTACGGGGCGGCGTTTGCGGTTCTGATGGTGACAGGCTTTGCGCTTTGCCTGAACGTGGACGGGCTGAGCGCGCCGTCGCTACTGTCGACGCTGGGGCTCGCGGTGTTCTGTACGCTCCTCGGGCATACACTCAGTTCCTACGCGCTGAAGAGCCTGAGCGCCACCACCGTGTCGGTCGCGATGCTGACGGAGGTCGTCTCCGGGCCGCTCATGGTGTTTCTGGTCCTGGGCGAGGCGCCCGGGCGCTTCACCCTCATCGGCGGTGCGATCATCATCCTGTCGGTGGCGTGGTTCTTCTACCTGGACGTGCGCACCCGGCCGGTTTTGGCGCAGACAGCGGCGGAAGGGGCGGAGATTCCATGAGCACTTCATCGATGCGGATCATCGGCAGCGGTTCGGCGGAGGCCATTTCCAGCCCCATGTGCGCCTGCCCCATCTGCCGGAATGCCCGGGAAGGGGGCGGGAAGGACGTACGCTCCCGAAGCTGTTTTCGCGTGAACGAGGCCGTGCAGATCGACTGCGGTCCCGACGCCTTCTACCAGTCGGCGGTGCTGGGAAACGATCTGACGACCGTCACGGATCTTCTCATCACCCACACCCACGAGGACCACATGGCGTTCGCGCAGCTGGACGTGCGCGCGCTGGCCATCCGCGGCGCGGAAAAGGCGGTGCGCGTACATGCCTCCCGCGCGGGCTGCGAATGGCTGCGCCGCGCCTGTGCGCCTTACCCATACGCGGCGCTTTTGTACGAACCGCTGTACCGGCTGGTTCCGGTGGACTACGGCGAGCCGTTTGCGGCGGGCGGCCTTCAGGTAACGCCCCTCAAGGGCAACCACAAGGGCTATGGAGAAGATGAATTCTCGGTCAACTACCTCGTCGCACTTGAAGACGGAAAGATGCTCTTCTACGCCTCCGACACCGGTTATTTTCTGGAGGAGACGTTTGAAGCGCTCAGCGTCGTGAAGCTCGAGTATCTCGTAGTGGAGGGGACGTTCGGCGACCTGCCAGAATTCATGGACGAAAAGACAGATGGGCACATGGGCTGCGCCGGGGTGCTGGCGGTGACGCGCCGCCTCCTTGAGCAGGGGACGCTGAATGAAGGCTCAACGGTGGTCGTCACCCACATAAGCCACAGGCAGTCGATGAACCATGAGGGGCTGGAGGCTTACTTTGCCTCGCGGGACGCGGGCATCAAAATCCTCGTCGGGTACGACGGAATGCCGCTATAACGGAAAGGGAGCCGGGCTTTTCGCCCGGCTCCCTAAATATCGGCCACTGCTACTCCACGATTCCGTGCAGCGCGGAGCGCTTCATCGGCGCGCCCCGGTCGTACTTCGTCTCGAGGGTCAGCGTGCGCTCCGCCACGGAGCTCTTTTCAAAGGCGGTCATGATCTCCAGAACGTGCAGCGTCTGCTTCCACTCGGCGCGGAAGGACCGTTCGTTCAGAAGCGCGTTCGCCATGTCCGCGAGGCCCAAGCCGCGGCTGTTCTCCTTGTAGTCATACATCAGCGGCAGCTCGCGAAGCTGCTTGTCCTCCGGGCGGTAGAGCCGGATGGGGCCGGAGAATTCGTTCGGGTCGGGCACGAACAGCGTGCCCTCGGTGCCGTAAACCTCGATGAAGCGGGACTGCTCCCTCGGGAACTGCACGTCGAAGGTGGTGAAGATCGTGCCGATGGCGCCGTTTTCAAAGCGCATGATGCCGCTGACGTAGGTGGGCACATCCACATCCACCACGGTGCCGTAGAGGGGCTGGCTGGTGATGGTGCGGGTGGGGAAGCTGGCCTTCACCATGCCCGTCACCTTTTCGACGCCGCCCACCAGGTTCACGAGCGCCGTCAGGTAGTAGGGCCCCATGTCCAGCATCGGGCCGCCGCCGTGCTTGTAATAGAATTCGGGATCGGGATGCCAGGATTCATGCCCACAGCCGATCATGAACGCCGAGCAGCCGACGACCTGGCCGATGTAGCCGTCGTCGATCAGCCGCCTGCAGGTCTGAATCCCCGCGCTGAGGTAGGTGTCCGGCGCGCCGCCCAGAAGAAGCCCCTTGGAGGCCGCGAGTTCGCTGAGCGCCTTGCCCTCCTCATACGTGGCCGCCAGCGGCTTTTCGGAGTAGACGTGCTTTCCGGCGAGGAGCGCCGCCTTCGTGACCGCGTAGTGCTCGTAGGGCCGCGTCAGGTTGAGCACGATCTCAATTTCCGGGTCCGCGAAGATATCTTGCATCGTATCATAGATTTTGAGGTTCGGGTACTTCTCTTGGGCCTTTTCCGCCTTTTCCCGCTTCAGGTCGCAGATGCCGACCAGTTCGATCTCCCGGAAAGTCTCGTGAATGTTCTTAAGATAGATGCCGCTGATGTCGCCGACGCCGACGAGGCCGACCTTTACCGTCTTCATGTCGATTCTCTCCTTCAATTACAGACCCAGCGCGTCGCGCAGGTAAGCGCGCGACACCATCGCCGAGTGGTAGTTGCAGACCGGCTGCTTATCCAGTTCCACGCATAGAACCCCGTCGTAGCCGCCGTTTTTCAGTTCCTTCACGACGCCTTTGAAGTCCACGGTGCCCCAGCCCAGCGGCAGAAAGCGCGCCATCGGCCATTCGGGGGAGACGGACTCGTCCGGATCCACGTCCTTCAGGTGCATGTAGTTGATGCGGGGCGCGTACTTTTTCGCGGCCTTGACCGCGTCCATACCCGCGAGGGTGGTGTGGGCGGTGTCGAGGCATAGCCCGCAGAGGGCGGGATCGGTATTTTCGAGGAAAAGGTCGATCTGCTCCTCGCTGAAAACCGGCGTGTTGGCGTGGGGATGGAAGCAGGCCACCAGACCTTTCGACGCGCAGAGCGCGCCGATCTTATCGGAAAGCGCCGCGTAGGCGAGAACCTTCTCCCGGTCGGTGGGCCGGTCGTTGGGCGCGTCATTCCACATCACGCCCTGCAGGTTCAGGTAGGTCGCGCCGATCTTGACCATGAAGTCGGTAAAGGCCACCGCCTTCTCATAGTCCTTCTCAGGGTCGTCCGAGTAATGCAGGTAAAGGTTCGCCATCTCAAGGCCGTACTTATCCAGAAGGCGCTTGACCTCGGCGGCGTCGCCATCAAAGTAATCGGTGATGAACGCAAAATTCTCCACAGCCTCGTAGCCCAATTGGGCGACTTCCTTCAGAAACTGCTCAAATTCAAAGCGGTAGTTGTCCTTGTGGTTGACGAGCCACGTCCAGCCGGTGTACGCGATCTTCATGCGGTGCCTCCTCGTGCGTATTGGTACTGACATCATAGCACAGAGAACGTCGGCTTTGTTGCCAAATTGGCGCGGATTTCTGCCATAAGTAGGCCTCGTAGGCTTGCGCGGCGCGGCGCGCGGTGGTATGATGCCTGATGACGGGAGAAAGGGGGAGACGCCGTGAGCCTGGGCTATTTTTATGAGGATATCGCCCACAGTGCCCGCGTTTTCACCGGGCACAATCTGACCTTTCCGATGCATCTGCACATGCAGGCGGAGCTGATCTACGTGCCTGCCGGGCGCACCCTTGTGACGATCGAAGGCAAAGCGCGCGGGCTGGAGGCGGGGGAGGCGGCGCTCGTCTGGCCGGGTTCGGTGCACGGCTACGATACGCAGGGGGAGAGTGCGCACATCATCGCCATTGTGGACGCCTCGGTGCTGGGCGACTACCGGTTGCTTCTCACCGATTACGCCTGCGCCGATCCGTTTCTGGCCCGCGCGGCGGTACATCCGGACGTGGGGCATTGCCTTGAGACGCTGGCGAAGGAGGCGGAAATCTCCGAGCCCCTGCGGCGGGCGTACCTGCGCGTCGCGCTGGGGCGGGTGGTGGACGCGCTGACGCTCGTGCCCCGGCGTGCTGCCGGCGGGCCTGATGCGCTGCACAGCCTTCTGACCTACATCGGCGCGCATATCGCGGAGCCGATTTCGCTGGACAGTCTGTCAAAAGCACTGTTTTTGAACCGCTACACCATATCCAAGCTGTTTTCAGAGCGCGTGGGCTGCGGCCTGCACGCCTATGTCAACGCGCTGCGCGTCTCGATGGCGGAAAATCTCCTTCTGGACACCCAGATGGACCTCTCACAGATCGCGGAGCGCTGCGGCTTCGGGAGCGAGCGCACGTTTTACCGCGCCTTCTCCGAGATTCGCGGCGCCGCGCCGGGCAGTCTGCGAAAGGTGCGGGGGCGGTAGAAGGGAGCGTTCTGACCAAAGGATGCACACCAGGCACCTCTGGCGATCAGATGATGATATTGTTCGTGCGTCGGCAAATCGAAAGAGCGACTGAAATCGTCGGAGCGCCGGGCATCCGCCCCTGATAACTTGATTATTCTGTAATCTCCCAGCCCTGTTTGAAAAGGCGATACGTCTCGAAAGCTTTACATTCCTCTTGGCCATCGATGATGAAGGAATCGTCGGGTAAACCAATGATGAGAGATAACTTTGAGGCCTCAACAACATCCGCCAGGTGTTCGTAGCTTGCGGCCTGAATATGCGGTTCGATGTTGAAATTTACCAATCCGATCCCGGCATAGATGATTTGTGCGGTCTCGTCATCGTGCGGATCCTTTGCCAAAACGACGTGCTTAGCCATGTTGTTGGAACCGGCGCTCATTCCGATGGTGATCACATCCCTCGCTTGGAGGACGGGGATCAGGCCATAGTCTCTGATGTAGGCAATCTGCGGTTAAAGCACGATTTTCAGCATGAAACAGCGCTTTGCATATCGAACGGTGCATTTAAGGGCGCAATGCAGGCGGCTGGTTTTAGTCCAAAGGACGAACGAGAAATAAACGCTGTGTATAAGATACGGCAGCCCAAGCGTCAAAAGGCGCCAAGGGGATTGCGGGCCAAAGAACATGGCTTCCATGTTGAGTATGATTCCACTGGAGGTGCAAGCGTTACAAGGAGCGAGAACGGGGCGATTCGTCCTCCCTGACAGATTCTCCGGGGGCCTGGTATAAGCGGCTCGATGCGGCGTATAAACGCTCTCAAACGAAAATACAAGGGAAGCAATGAGTGGGCGTCATTTCGATGGCATCCACTTTTATGTTAATGGGCATTTTAGTGAGGCAAGCACAGAACGTGCGGGATAACGAAAAAGTGAAGGCGCTTATAATGGTAGGCTGCTTACTGGTGTTTACCATAGTCAAATTGCTGTTCTTGCGGAATGTTTCGTTGGGCGCCATTGCTTCGGCAGTATATTGGGGCGCAATGCTTGGGGTGGCGTCTCTGCTTAGCAAAAGATGGGACAGGCACAAGGCGAAAAAGCGTGGATCGAGTTATGTAGAGGAATAGGCGAAAAATAGAAGTGGGGGGGAGGGGTATTTCCTTCTTCCTTGTTCCGATCCACACCCTGAGAGAGGGTAGCATGAAGGCATATCGCTCTATATGCGAATGGTTCCTATTCATGTGCAAAACAGCTTCCCATACTGGTTCTCATATAACATGCCTAGAGGGTTTGATTTGAGAGTATAGTCGAATCAAGTGGCACAGGAGTTTAGCATATATGAGTGAAGAGTTGGAGTTTGTAGATGTTTCCTTTTCTCGGGGATTGGAGGTCTATTCAGTAGCGCGAAAACGATATGGATACGTTGTGAGAATTATGAAAAACATTACAACTGGAGAAAAGATAATTACTGTACGATTTTATGATAACCGAGAAGTTGTTTTATTTGTATTTACAATTTGATCGGGAAGTAACATAATTCATGCTGATCTTTATAAAAATGTAGTTTTAAAATACGTTCAAGCATTTAATGATATCGAGTCAGAATCTAAAGTATCAATGTATTGTTCACTAAATTTATGCGAGAGAGTTTCTTGCTTCAGGTTTATGTATAGAATTATAAAAGGCAAATATAGTAACGCCCATTCGCTCAGAGGGAGAGAGAATATTGTTACGAAACACACAAGTATTTACGATACTTCGGATGGCGGATTTATAAAAAATGCAGGTTGTATAGAAATGAGCGATATATAAATTATCTATATATTTTTCTGTTTTACGCATATGTTGCGCAATTAATTGTTGGTATTGAGATGAAAGTGTGATTTTTATTTTTACCTAACCGCCCCCTTCCTCAAACATCAACACAGGTGTGACTTGGAGATTGTAGCCATTCTCCCAAATGGGTAAAAACGGAGATAAGTGGTCATTTTCAAGCTGGTTGTGGTATTTATTATGGTCAAGCGCAGTTGAGGTAAACCGGCCTGATTGCGCAATTTGTGCAAGGAGAACAAAGGAAACCCCAATATATAATGAAAACCCACCGCTGTTCGGTGGGTCAAGGCATCGAAAAACCCTATGGTTTTTTCGATGCGAAGGAAGGAAACCTGCGTGCGCCTGAAATCCTCACGGATTTCCGAGCGGCGCACTGACCAAAGGTATAAATAGCGCCACCAATATGCGTACTGGTGGCGCTATCCCGTTCCCGGCGTACACGCCGCCGGGAACGATTGAAACCCCTACCGAGACTTTGTTGATGGTCTGAACCACCGCTGTTCGGTGGGTTTGTTGGTGGAGCATAGGGGATTTGAACCTATGACCTCTACGATGCGAAAGTGTACTCATAGTGTTTTGGTGTGTTTCGCCGTCCCGAAATACCCCTGAAATACAAGGGTTTGCCGATTGCCAAGTATGCCTAGTGTTGCTTCGTGTTGTGGTAATTGTGGTCAGAATTGTGGTCAAAATCCCGGGCTGATCGGGGTGTGTTTAGCCCTCCATGTCAAGCTGCCAATCATCAAAGAACATCTGTTTTCATTGAAAAAAATCGCATCAGCAGTAAACACCGGCATTAGTCGGAAACGTTTCCGTAAGCTATATTTGATCGATCAACGATTGTCAGCGCATGTAAGGGGGGCTGCCTATAAACGGGCCGCTCTGATACATGCTATCTTCCTGCTTGCATCCCATCGAGCCGCACCACGCACAGACCCTGAGGGGAGGGGACAATTACCACCCTATGCGCGCGGCTTGCGTCCGTCCCCAGAAGGTGAGATGCATGCAGAGACATGAGAAAGCCCCCCCTGGGGGAGGGCGAAGTGGGTCCTACTTTCCGCAAATGCAAGAGGCTGTCGCGATTTTTTTTGGCACCCCACCGGTCAAAAATGCTGTAGGGCTTCAAGGGCTTTCTTCTTGGTTTCCATGCTGCTATGAACGTAGGTCTGAAGCGTGAAGGCGACTTTGCTATGACCGATCAATTCACCAACCGTGCGAACGTCAACCCCGGCGCGGATCAGGTTTGTAGCGAATGAATGCCGGAGCGCATGGAGGCCCCGATGCTTCAATCCTGCCCGTTTCAAAGCCGCTGTGAGCGTCCTTCTGAGGTTGGCCGGGTCTTTGATCGCCCCGGATTCGGCAGAGAACACATACCCGTTATCCTGCCATAGTTCACCGGCTGCAAGCTTCCGCTCTGCATATAGCTTGCGTTGCGTCTGGAGAATTGCGGAGGTTGCCGGAACAATCGGGATTTCGCGCTTCCCTGCTTTCGACTTGGGCGCAGCGATGGACAGGGCGGTTTTGCGCTCGTCTTCCTTGGCATCGAAAGCCTTGACACGAACCGCTCCCTGCCGTACTGTGAAATGGTCTGCGTCTACATCTGCCCAGCGCAGCGCACAGAGTTCCGAAACGCGGAGGCCGGTATTGAGGATGAACCGCAGACAACGCCCATTGTCCGTATCGGGCAGCGATTCCATGAGCTTCTTTTGCTCGTCAGGCTCAAAGAAATCAACTTCGCGCTGTTCCATCTTGGGTTGCATCACGCCATCAGCCGGGTTCTTTGCAATGAGGCCGTTAATGACCGCCTGCTTGAGCGCGGCTTTGAGGACTTCAATCATCTTCCGAACCGTTGCGGGCTGCTTGTCCTTGGACTGCTCATTGATAAAGCGCTGGATCTGCTCCACCCGCAGCTTTTGAAGCTGAACCTTTCCCATGGAAGGGATGAGGTAGGTCTTGATATTTGAATCGTACACCGTTGCGGTCGATTCCCTGTGCGAGGGCCTGAAATACACTTCAAACCACGAATTCAGCCAGCCCGAAACCGTCATCTTGTCCGGCGCAATATACAGCCCTTCGTCGAGCTTCTTTAAAACGTCGCGCAGCTTTATCCGCACTTCGTCCTGGGTGGCAGCATATACGCTCCGCCTTATCAGGGTTCCGTTCGGCTTCCGTCCGCAGCTGTAAATGCCTTCCCAGCGCCCATCGGGCCGCTGACGAATGCAACCCTCACTGTTCGCTCTCTTGGACATTGTGGGCCTCCTTTTCAACGCTGTTCGATAATGCTGCCTTTCGCATCGAAATAATCTCATCTCGTACCAACTTCAAACCAGCAGGAACATGAAGAAGCAACGCCTGTGCTACGCTGTCGCCATCTAGGACTGAGTTCTTAGTGCTATAGCCCTCTGTAACCCCTCCCATTCGAGATCGAGATTCGGGATCGGCTGCAATACGGCTTGCCAGTTGAGAAGTGGGAATGGTACAAGACCTCCGATCTTAAGCCATACATCCCGGGCTATGCGACCGGGGAGCAGATAGGTCGCGTGCTTCGAAAGCTGGCGAAAGAGGACTCGCGTATTGTAATCAAGACACCGGGAAACATTCGTCACTACCTGCTTCCGTTGGTGCGGTCTTCCTTCATGTAGGGGGGGAGTTAATGGGGTTAAGGCGGAGTTAATGCGGAAATCGCGGGTGCCTTAACCCCGAAAACCCTTGTATTCATTGGGTTTCCAGACCGTAGTTAAGGTTGTTAATGCACATTCTAATGAGCTGTAAGAAGTTGGTGTATAAAAAATAAACATAGGGAAATGTGCCTTAACTGCATTAACAAGACCAATAAAAAGCCTTGATTTATAAGGGTTTGTGGCGTGATTCGGGGTTAATGCGGTGCCTTAACATCCTTCACTTCCATGTCGCCCGCGCCCGTGCGACCGACACGACCAAATCAAAAGTGAACAAGGAGCAACATGCGACGGAAAATATCAGTAGGCGTCCGGGATCTCGCTGCCGTTCAGCGCATCTTGGAGGGTGCGGAGATCGAGCAGTTCCTTACTGGCCCGGCAGTTGACTTTGGTTGGGTGTGTGGCCGGACGCGGATAGGGCTAATTCTTCGACGGCCTAACGGTTCAAGACTGCTATTGAGCTTGTTTGCTGGGGGAGTGATCGAAAGCCCTTTGCTCGGAAACATCCACAGGATTCCACCCATAGGCAAAATACAGGAGGACAAACCCAATGAGGCAGATTGATACGAAGTTGAACATTCTGGATTACTTTGATTCGCTTACATGGCGGGAGGTGCCTGACCTCAAGGCGCTTCGCGAGATGTTGCGCGGATGCACCATCGAAGAAACTGAACAAGCTTGTACGGAGTTCGATGACGAGCAGGGCATCCCACTCTATGCAGCGTTGTTTTTGAAGGTTGCCGCTCCTGACGGTCGGCGTATTGCGGTTCAACTCCTTGCAGAAGACCCCATTGGGCTTTCGGGTTGGCTCGTTGCTTCGGTCGCTGATATAGGCAATCAGAGCGGCGAAGGAACGCCCCCTTCCTGATACACGCCCCAGCCCGCAAAACGGCTCTGTGCGGCTCACAAACGCTCTCAAACGAAAATACAAGGACAGTCTCTTGTGGGCGTCATTTCGATGGCGTCCACGCTCATGTTATTGGGCAATAAGAATTACATACAGAATAACCGGCAAAGTGAGCCAAGCCCTTGACAACGGCACGGAAAAGCAGTACATTTGAACTGATAACTATATGCACAGATTTGGTTAACTTGATGAAAATCCAAATGGCAGACCGCCTCTAAGTAGACTTAGAAGCTGAATGATGTGTTTTACTCCGTGCAAGGTGCGTTGAACATTGGAGGAATAACAATGTGCTATTTGCGAAAGGTCATTACTGGTTTCGCTTTCCTTGCCGCGCTTATTTTCCCTTTTGTTTCCTTTGGCGATAGTATTCTCATTCCTGTAGATTTGGGATGCACGCCAAATCAAATGCTTGAATATATATATAGTCATTCGGACTGTGACGCTGTGAAGTTGAGTGAGTATGATTTTCATGTTGATGTGAGAGGCGAATCTGGACACTCGATAATGGCTTTAAAGAACGGCTTTTTTCAGGCATATATGATTAATGAGAAGACGAAAAACATCCATACGTTGAATATTGGTTTCGATAAAGAAGCGGACGTTGATAAGATAACGGCTTCTGCCAACATTTTCATGGATACGGTAAGGATTGTTATGGAGAGGATCGGGAGATTGTCCGATTATTCATCTCTCGTTGACAGGATCGGAACTGAGAATATAAACTCATATTTCACCGATATTCAGACAAGCGTTTCGTACAACGGTGTCACTTATATTTTTGGTTCGGACATAAAAAGTGTGTCGCTGTTTGTGAGCGTGGATGATATAGATTCAGCGAAAATGAGTGTGGACAATGAAGTTGATTGGCAAGACGCAAGGACAGTATTAGCGGCAATGGAGAAAACCGGTGAAATTTCAGCGGGAGGAAAGAAAATCTATAATAAGTACACCGACATAGTAGATAAAACAATAAGCGGAGGATCCGATATCTATTTCTATGATAAATTCACAGGCGAACACGCATATAACCGAATTACCGTTTATTACAGTACTGCAAGAGCTATTGAGGTTGAAAATAGCATCAATAGCCTATCGTACTATTTCCCTGAAACGATGCCAAGGTGTTATAGATTTAAAAATTGTGTACTCGTGTTGTCTTCAGAAATTGGCTCATATATGGAGCTGAAATATGCCGTTGCCTTTTATAAGGCTTTCCAAACACAGCAAGATAACTAATCCAATTTACCCCCAGGTTCTGCGGCTCTCATCGGATAAGACTATTAATGTCGATCTTTCAAACACCTCCAGCCGTTTGCCGGGCGTTTGGACGGACGCAGACTGATTGTCCACAGTTTAGGTCGAATTAATGCGGATGGGAAAGGCGGGGTTTCCTCCTTCCTTGTTCCGTTCCCCACAGAGAGGGGGGAGCATGCCTCATATCGGCACTTAATGAGAATGATTCCTATTTACGCACAAAGGCCCACCATGCAGGCGGCTATTCTTATTCCATGCATCTAGTTTTAGAAACTAGATGGAGCTGGGGCTGCTGTTGGCTCTATTTGCGAACAAGAAGCACTTGAGTATGTACAATTTATTGAGCTGTTTCCCCGAACAGCCGCGGCGTGTGACCTTCCTGAAATTGCTGGAGGCTTATTCCCCGGAGCCCAAGCGCTCGTCCTTTGCTTTCAGAGCTGTCCCTATTTGAATTATATCATTGTCAACACAAAGCAAGCCGTTTTCTAGGTTGTAGTAAACGGTGCGAGGGTTGTTGGGGCCCAAGAAAATAAAGTCGTTTGGGCCTTCTGATTGTGTCATAGGCTTGAGTGTGACGCGAAGTTCGACGCCAATACATCTGAAATCTGATTGGAGTACTCTGTTATACCTTTCTAAGCATTCTGTCGCAATTCTTTTGCAGTCCTCCTCATTCGGTAATTGATCGGCATTTATAAGCGTATCATCGTAAAAATATGCCATTGTTCCCCACGAATCGCGGTTGTTATCAAAAATGTCAATCCTTACATTCCATAGATCTCTTTCCTTGCTACTTAGTGGCTTTATCATGATCTTCTCCTCCATCTTCCACGTACTCCATGATATCGCCTGGTTGACAGCCAAGTGCGCGACACAGGTTGTTGATCGTACGTGTATCCACATATCCTTCATTTTTCATAAGCTTCGCATAAGTGGCCTGACCCACTAGACCGGCTTTCCGGATTTTAATGTTAGTCCATCCTTGTGCGCGTAGCAATTCATGTAGCTTATTAAATACAATAGCCATTTTTATCCTCCGTCATCGTTCTTTCCCTCAACAGTATAACAGAAAGCGCACACCATGTCTAGTGCAATAGCCCCACATGCAATACACTAAAGATTGTGCAATTATCCGGTATTGAGATTACACTAGATATGGTGTATAATGTTGACGGAGGTTGAGGGAAGCACACAAGAAGCCCAACGGGAACCGGATGCGAAAGGCAGTGCCAATAAGCCCGAGTAAGCAGAAGCCGCCCCGCCCCAACCGATCAACACGAAGGAGGTTTTCAACAGTGTCACAGCATGAGATCGTCGCCACTGTCACCGAGCTTCAGGAGTTGCGCCGGATGCAGGAAGAACTGGAGGCCGCTATCGAGGCCGCACAGGACAAGATCAAGGCCCACATGGGCGAGGTCGAGGAACTGACCGCCGGGGGGTTCAAAGTCACATGGAAGGCCGTCACCAGCAACCGCCTGGACGCCACCGCATTGAAAAAGGCCCTGCCGGAAGTGGCGGAGCGGTTCACCAAGACCACCACCGCGCGGCGCTTCATGGTAGCGTAAAAGCCGCCCACCTTCCACAGCGACGGCTTTCGCAGGAACTTACCAACCGAATCGGCTGGAGGCTCACACAGAGTATAGCGCGGGGCCTCCAGCCGGTCAAGTACGAAAGGAGAGGTTTTCATGAAACTGAATCCCGTCAACACGTCGAACCTCGTGTATGTTCTTCGAGATGCCCTTCTGTACCACAGCGTGTATTGCGCTCGCCCGGAAGACGTGGAAACGCCGGATAAAGCAATCTGCAGAACCGAAAAAGCCTGCAGCGAGATCATGAAGCGGGTCGAGTGCGCCGATTTGCAGGAGGAAATTGAAAACGCATACGCGGAGTGTCTTGCAGCTTATGAATGCTCCGGCTTTCAGCGTGGTATCCAGGCGGGGGCGCAGCTCATGCTTGAACTGCTAGGTAAGGGACCGTACAAGGAAGGCTAAGCCACCGGAACCGAGCCGACAGCGGGGCGTAGATCGCCCCGTTTTTCTATGCTCAAAACCGGGGAAAAGTGGTCATTTTGAAGCTGGTTGTGGTATTTATTGTGGTCAAGCGCGGCTGGGGAGAATCGGTCAGATAGTGTGTTTTGTGCAAGGAGAACAAAGAAAGCTCGAATACAAAGCGAAAACCCACCGTGTTTTGGTGGGTTTGATGGTGGAGCATAGGGGATTCGAACCCCTGACCTCTACGATGCGAACGTAGCGCGCTACCAGCTGTGCTAATGCCCCCTATAAAGCGCTTTGGAAGTGTTTCTCCCTTGACGCCCGACCATTATAACACGGACGGGGTAAAAACACAATGGGGAAATCACAAAAAAATGTTAAGAAATGACGCTTCGGCGCGGCGGGCGGCGATGGAAAAGGGCATGTGAATATGCCTTGCGCATGTCATATATCTGTGGTTAAATGGTGCCGGGGGTGGGCGATTGCAGATTCACCGGATGCTGGAAATCGTATACCTGCTCATGGGCGGGAAGCCGCTGACGGCCGGGTCGCTGGCGCGGCGCTTCGAAGTATCAAACCGCACCATTTACCGGGATGTGGAGGCGCTTTCCGCCGCGGGTGTCCCGGTGTACATGACCAGGGGGAAGGGCGGCGGCATCGCGCTTTCGCCAGGTTCGTCGCTGCGCGGGGCGATACTGACCGATGGGGAGAAGGCGGACGTATTGGCCTCCCTCAAGGCGCTGGGCGGTGTGGCGCCCGGCGCGGCGGACGGGGCGCTGAAAAAGCTGAACGCGCTGTTCGGCGGCGTGGGCGCGGACTGGATCGAGGTGGATTTTTCATCATGGAGTGATCCGAAGGGTGTTTCGGAGGCCTTTTCCCGCCTTAAATCATCGATATTGGGGCATCGGGTGGTTTCCTTCACCTACGCCGGCGGACGCGGGGAGACCGCGCGCCGAACGGTCGAGCCGCTGAAGCTTTGCTTCAAGGGGCAGGCCTGGTATCTGTACGGCTACTGCCGGGATAGGCGGGCTGCGCGTCTTTTCAAGCTCAGCCGCATGCGGGAGATCAAAGCACACGATGAATCATTTTCGCGGGAGGCCCCATCCCGGGCGCTGGAGGCGGACCCGCTCCCGCAAGGAGAACTGGTGGAAGTCACCCTGAAGGTGCCGGAAGAGATGGCCTTCCGGGTGTATGACGAATTTGAGCGCCATGAGCACCTGGAAGACGGTTCCTTCCTCGTGCGGGCCATGCTGCCCAAGGGCGAGGGATTTTACCAGTACGTGCTGTCCTTCGGTGAGCGCTGCGAGGTACTCTCGCCGCCGGAGGCGCGCCTGGAAATCGCCGTAAGGATAGAAAAAATTCTCTCCCGATACAGAATATGACACGATTATGTCATGTATTATGGACTATAATGGCGCCATCAGAAGGAGGGATAGCATGGGCAAGCTGCAGTATGTCAAGGCGTTCCCGGAGCTTTACGCGCCGGGCGGCGAACCAAGCGCTTTGGACGTGCCGGAGATGGTATTTCTGCAGGTGGACGGCGCGGGAAATCCGAACGAAGAGGATGGCGCGTACGCGAAGGCAATAGAGCTTCTGTACGCGATCGCCTACACCATCAAGATGTCGCCCAAGGGCGAGCGGACGCCGGAAGGGTATTTTGAGTACGTGGTGCCGCCGTTGGAGAGCCTTTGGTGGTTCGGGGACGGCGCGATGGATGTTCTGACCGCCGACAAGGACAAATACCACTGGACGGCCATGATCCGCCAGCCGGAATTCGTCACACCGGCGGTGTTCGACTGGGCGGCTTCGGAGGTTTGGCGCAAGAAGAAGCTGGACGTCGGCCGCGCGCGCCTCGCACCCTTCCGGGAGGGGCTCTGCGTACAGTGCATGCACTTTGGCCCCTATGCGGACGAGCCGGCCACGGTGGCCCGGATGCATGCTTTCATGGCGGAAAACGGCCTGGTGTCGGACCTGTCGGAGGAACGCAGGCACCACGAAATCTACCTGGGCGATCCGCGCCGCACAGCGCCGGAAAAGATGCGGACGGTGCTGCGCCACCCGGTCGGGAGGGCGTGATGCAGATCATCGAGGTAAACCGGGAGAACATCGACCGCGAGCACGTCTGCTTCGCGCTGTCGGGCTGATCGGACGCCTGCGCAAACGCCAAGAAGTCCTGGATGAAAGCGCGGTTTGACGATGGGCTTACGTTCCGACGGCTCGACGCCCGCGGCAAGGTGATGATCGAGTACATGCCGGCCGAGACGGCCTGGTACCCCGTCGAAGCGGACGGCTATATGCACATCGATTGCTTCTGGGTGTCCGGGCAGTACAAGGGGCGGGGGTGGGCCAATAGGCTGCTGGATGAATGCATCGCGGACGAAAAGGGGAAGGGGGATATCGGCCTCACTGCAATTTCATCAGCGAATAAGCGGCCTTTTCTGCCAGACGGCGGCTTTCTGCGCCACCGTGTTTTCGGGTGGCGGATACCGCCAGGCCGTATTTTGAACTTCTGTACCTGCCGTTTACAGAAAGTGCGCCGGTTCCGCGCTTTGCCGACTGCGCAAAGGATGGCGTGACGGATGTGCCGGGGCTCGCGCTCTACTACAGCGACCAGTGTCCGAACGCGGAGAAATACGCCCGGCTGATTCAGGAAGCGGCGTCGAGGCACGGGCGAGATCTTCGGCTCGTCAAGCTGGAATCGGCGGGGCAAGCTCGACGCGCGCCGTCGCCGTTTACCACCTACAGCCTTTTTTGGACGGGTGCTTTGTCACGAACGAGATCCTGAGCGAAAAGAAGTTTGAAAAACTGCTGGAGGAACGCGGCCTTTTGTAGCCAAGATACTTGAACACGAACTGCGGTCAAGCACCACGCTGCATCGGGATGCGCTTTCCGGATTCGGTTATTAGGCTTCGGTCCGGGCCTTCAGATAGGTCTCGTACTGCCTTGAATAGCAGTCGATCTTGCAGGCCACCTTTTCGAGGTGCCTGTGCATTTCCTCAATCTGCGCTTCGACGCTTTTCTTGTGCTCGTGGAGCATCTCGCAGCGCTCCTTCAGCGTGCCGTCGCCCTGAGCGCTCAGGTCCACAAATTCCTTGATCTGCTTGATGGACATGCCGGTATTCTTCAGGCACACAATCAGCCCAATCCACTCAAGATCCTCCGAGTCGTAGCGGCGAATGCCGCTCCGGCTCCTTCTGACGCTCGGGAGCAGCCCCTCTTTTTCATAAAACCTGAGCACCGTGGGCCGCAGCTGCATCTTTTCGGATACCTGATGGATGGAGTACTCCATGTTAACGCCTCTTTTACACTCAAACTATTGACTTAAAGTGAACTTGAACCTTTATAATGACATTGTAACAGGCGCAGTATGCGCCGTCAATGATTATTTAGGAGGTGCGTCCATGAAATCTCTGACCGACAGCTACGTTTTGAATAACGGCGTCAAGATTCCTTGCGTCGGCTTTGGCACCTGGCAGACGCCGGATGGGGAAGTCGCGGTTTCGTCCGTCAAGGCCGCCATCGACGCGGGCTACCGCCACATCGACACCGCCGCAGCCTACGGCAACGAGGAGGGCGTCGGCAAGGGCATCCGCCTGAGCGGCGTCAGGCGCGAGGAGCTGTTCATCACAACGAAGCTGTGGAACGACGACCACGGCTACGAATCCACCCTCAAGGCCTTCGACCGCTCCATGAACAACCTGGGCCTTGATTACCTCGACCTGTACCTGATCCACTGGCCCAACCCGCCCAAGTTCCGCGACCGCTGGCAGGCGATCAACAAAGAGACGTGGAAGGCGATGGAAGAGCTCTACGAGGCCGGCAAGATCCGCGCCATCGGCATCTCCAACTTCCGCCCCCACCACATCGATGCGCTGATGGAGACCGCCAAGGTCACGCCCGCCGCCAACCAGATCCGCCTCTGCCCCGGCGACATTCAGGAGGACGTGGTGGCGGCCAGCCGCAAGCACGGAATGATCCTCGAGGCCTACAGCCCGCTGGGCGTGGGCAAGATTTTCGAGGTGCCGGAGGTTAAGGCGCTGGCGGAGAAGTACGGAAAGAGCGTGGCGCAGGTCTGCATCCGCTGGAGCCTTGAGCGCGGCTACCTGCCGCTGCCCAAGTCCGTCACCGCGGAGCGCATCGCGGAAAACGCCAAGGTGTTCGACTTTGAACTGGACGAAGAGGACATCGAGATGCTGGCAAACCTGACCGGCGTGTGCGGTTTCTCCACCGACCCGGACACCGCGACGTTCTGATCATACTACCGCGTTCTAATCATATACCATTTGTGTGCGCCCGGAGCATTTCGCTTCGGGCGTTTAGGCTATAAACAGATTCTTTGCACAAACCAAATCGTCCCCGGTGGCGTGGAAATTGGACGCGCGATGTGCGTCCCTACGAAGGACGCCGAGCAGCGGCGCCACCCAATCCCTGTCGTTCCTTCAAATCGTTCCCGGCGGCGTGTACGGCGGTAACGGTTCTCGTAGCCAGTGCGCACACCGGCGGAGGAAACGATTCCTTTAAGTAAGGAAGACTGAACCCCAAAGTGGTTCAGTCTTCCGAAGTATCCCGTTCCCACGTGTCAAAATGTCCGCAGGAGATTTGGACGCAAGCGCGTCAGCGCAATCGTTAGCTGTGCCTGTAGATCTCCCACCCCATGTAGTTGGAGAGCGCCTCTTCCAGCACATCCGCGCACTCAGCCTGGGTCAGCGCCACATGGTGCTCGTAGCCGTTTTTGGTCAGGTGGCGCATCAGGCCGCTCAGGTTCTCCACCTCGCACACCGCCACGCCGCCGAAGGTGGGGAGGGGGTCGTCGGTAAAGCGTCCCTCGCCGAGATAGCCCTTGACGACGCCGCGCCGGTCGTCGGTGGAGAGCTTGAGGTAGGTCATCTTTGCCGGGCGCACGCGGCCCTTCAGCGCGCCGAAGGACACATCCGCGCCCAACGTGGTGGCGAGGATGTCCAGGTTCGCGATCTCCGGCTTTTCCTCAAACGCGCAGGCGGGGTAGTTCGAGCAGTGGACGTTGATGCACTTGTCCGGCTCGTCTTTATAGTTGTTGTTCCAGTCCTGATAGATCGGCGGAACGCCGGAGGCGTTCAGGAGCGCCAGCATCGAAACGGCGCCCATCACATCGGTCTCGCAGGCGCTGGGACGGCCCTTTTCGCCCATCATGCTCATGCCCAGGCACATCGCGCAGCCGTAGTTGGCCTCCACGCTGTCCCAGCACTGGATCGCGCTGGCGGTGCAGCGGTGGGCGGCCATCCAGTCCTCAACGGCGAGGATCAGCTTTGCCTGGCGCTCCAGCTTTTCCTGGGTGCCGCAGGGCGCGACGTTGCCGTAGGCGCGAATCTCCGCGACCTTCTGGTCGATGCGGGCGCGGTCCGTCATTTCGTTCGCGTCGGCGAGAATTTCGGAAAAGTCCTCGGTCTCGACGGTAATCCCGCTCAATTGCAAGAGCTTTTCGGAATAACGCACGGTGCGGAAGGGCGTGACGCGGGCGCCGATCTGGCCGATGCGGGCGGTTTTCAATGCCTTGACCACCCGGCAGACGCCCGCGAAGAATGCAACATCTTTTTTGAATGCTTCGGACAGAATCGCGCAGGTGTGGCGGCTGGTCAGCGTGTACTTGATGCCGTACTGGTAGAGGTTGTTGCACAAGGACAGCTTGCCGCAGAACGCGTCGCGGCGGTTTTCCAGCTGCAGCTTGTCAAAGTCGTCGTCGCAGGCCTGGATGAGGATTGGACAGTCGAGCTTCGACATCCGCATCGCGTCGGCGATGCCGGCTTCCTCGCCGAAGTTGGGAAGGCAGATGATCACGCCGTCGATCTCGTCCGCGTGGGTGCGGAAGAGCTTCGCGCACTTCTCGGCCTCCTCATAGCTCATGGTCTCGCCCATGTTGGTGTCCTCGGTGGACAACGTGACGACTTTGTGGCCCCAGGATTCGAGGGAGCTTAAAAGCTGCTCCCGGGCGGTCAGCACCAAGTGATCCGGGAAGAAGGAGCGGTTGGAGATCAGAACGCCAAAGGTAGCCATATTATTTCCTCCTATCTTGCGCGTCGCACGGCGTCGGCCCACTGAAAGCGCAGGGCCCTGCGCGCATCCTCCGCCATTTCGGGCGCGTATTCCGCGGCCGGGGCGGATTCAATGAAGTCGCCGAAGATGCCCGATGCCTGGCCGCTCATAAGCCCGGCGCCCATCGCCGTCAGATCCGGATGGGCGGCGACCTTCACGCGGCAGGGGGTCAGGTCGGCCTGCATCTGCATCAGGAGCTTGTTGACCGTGCCGCCGCCGTCGGCGGAAAGCACCGAGACCGGCGCTTTGAGGTCCCGCGCCATCGCGTCCAGCACGTCGGCGTTTTGCTGGGCGATGGAGATTAGCGCCGCCCTCGCCACGTGGGCGCGGGTGGTGCCGCGGCTGAGCCCGGAAAGGATCGCCCGTGCGGCGGTGTCGAAGTACGGCGCGCCGAGTCCGGAGAACGCCGGCACCAGCTGCACGCCGCCGGTGTCCGGCACGGTTTCCGCCAGACGGTCGAGGGTTGCGAGGTCCGGGAACAGCTCCAGCTGATCCCGGAGCCACACCAGCGTGTCCGCGGAGCAGGTAATGTTGCCCTCCAGCACGTAGCACACGCGGCCCTTCGCGCCGTAGCCCACTGAAGAAGAAAGGCCGGAGGTCGAGCGCACGGGCGACGCGCCCACGTTCATCATGATCGACGAGCCGGTGCCGTAGCTGGTCTTGACCATGCCCGCCGCGTGGCAGCCCTGGCCGTACAGCGAGGCGTGGCTGTCGCCCAGGACGCCCGTGATCGCGATCCCCTCGGGGATGCCCGGCACGTTCGTAAAGCCGAAGGCGGCGTCCGAATGCCGGATCTCCGGC
>JAEZTD010000077.1 GCA_023443705.1 Bacillota bacterium
CTTTGAAGGCCGATGGATACGCCGTTGCCGTGGTTTCCGTCGAGCGGCTTGACAACCACCGGGTACCCGATTTCCGCCGCCGCCTCGGCCGCTTCCCGGGCGGAATGGCAGACCCGGCCGTCCGGCACAGGAATGCCCAGCGCGGTGAGTGTGTCCTTTGTCAGCTGCTTGTCGCCGGCCGCGTCCACCGCCACACAACTGGGGCCGTCGGTCAGCGAAGCCTGTAAGCGCCGCGCGTATTTGCCGTTTCCGAGCCGCACCATGCTTCCGCCGCCCAGCCGCGCCACAGGGATTCCTCGACACCGCGCTTCGTCCAGAATCGCGAGGGTGCTGGGGCCGGGGTCCGTCTCCGATTTAAGCCGCCCGATTTCTTCCAGCGCTTCCTGGAATTCTGCGACTTCCCAGATCCAGAGTTTTTCCAGAAGGCCCATCGCCGCCTGCGCACAGGCAACAGCCACCGCCTCGTTTTCGTACCGGAACACAATGCGATACGCTCTGCCCGCCTCCTGTCGCGTCTGCCCAAAAGCCACGTCGTAGCCCAGCGCATACTGCATTTCGAGGATTACGTGCTCCGCCACATGCGCAAGGTACGTACCTTCCCGGAGCCTTTCCAGAAAACCGCCCGCCCGTCCCAGCGAACAATGGTGTGCTTTGAGCCCCGGAAGCGCGTCCAGAAGCGCCTCCACAAAGCCAGGCCGTTCGCATGTGGGTGCATTCTCGCCCTCTCCGAGTGCGACCGCGAGCTTGATGACAGGTTTCAGGCAATAGATATTCGGGCCTTGAAATGCCTTGATTGAGAGGATATTCAAGCGTGGCAACCTCCGAACGTTTGTTGATTGCGTGGCGGAAGCGCGCCGTTTACGGCGGCAGCACCTTCCGCGTCTTCATGTCGTAGCCGTACTCCCGCGGCAGCACGTGCAGGGTCACGCCCTCGATGGCGAGGATTTCATTGGGCGCCAGCTCGGAAACATTGGAATCCCGGAGTGTCGCGCCATCGATGACGGTGACCGCGCTGGAGCCGAGAACAAAGAAACGTGCGTCCGGCTCTACGCGAATGGCGGTGTCCTCGTCGATGCCGATGCCCAGCACGTGCGGGTTTTCCGCCACGCCGCACAGAAGCCGCCCTAACCGCCCGCGCTGCGCGAAGTGCTGGTCGATCAGCGCCTGCTCCAATAGCCCCAGTCCCGGCGCCATCTTGAGCGTACACTTGCGCGCCTGGTCGTTGTCCAGCCCGCCGACGATCATGGTGCTGCTGAGCGCCGAAGCACCGGCGCTGGTGCCCGCGATCAGCGCGCCGCACCGGTAGGCGTCAAACAGCGCCTCGTACGCCCGCGTCCCGCCCAGGATGCTGGTGATGCGCAGCTGGTCTCCGCCGGTAAAAAAAACCGCGTCGGCCCTGCGCAGCGCCCTCGCGGCTTCCTGGCCTTCGGCCTCGCGCCGGGTATCGATGCGGACCATCTCCACTTCCCGGGCTCCCAGGTCTGAGAAAAGCCTTTCATAGTCGCGCCCGGCTTCCTCCGGATGCCCGGTGGCGGTGGTCATCACCGCCACCCGCCCGCCATCCGTCAGCCGCACGACCTCCCGCAGGATTTCCTTCTGTCCGGTCTTATCCTCGGCACCGCCGATGATGAACAGATGCCCTTTGACTCGCTCGCCCATCGCCTCACCCCGCTTCACTACGGCGGATATTTTCCCCGCACCTTTTTTGAAACATGCGCGCCGGCTCATGCCTCATATTGGCCTTTCATCCGGCAAATCCCATGTTCAATGGTTCTTTTTCCCTTCAGGATCAGCCAATCGATGGCATAATTTTCACCGAGCACCACCACATCCGCGTCGCTCCCCTCGGCGATGCGCCCCTTTTCTGGGTGCAGCCCCAGCCGTTTCGCGGGGTTCTCAGAAGTGATGGCGAGCGCCGAGGGCATCCCCTGGCCCCGCGCGCAGGCGGCAAAGTCGTTCCATAAATCGGATGGATGTCCCCGCCCGTCGGGGCTCATGGGGTTCGTCCCGCCTGCGTCGGAGGAAAGCGTGATCCGCTCGAGCGGCACGCCTTGATCCAGTAGGTATTGAAACGCCTCCGGCGCCGGGAGCCCCCGTCCCTGCCGCTGCCCGGCAGTCAGGTCAATGTTGCCGCCCTCTTTGGCGTAGGCCGCGCCCTCGGCCAGCAGCGCGCGGTTGCGGTTGATGTGGGTGGGCACAAACATCCCGATGGGAAATTCGCTCTCTTCGATGAGCGTTTTTAGCGGCTTCAGCCCCCGCGTCCCGTCGCCGACGTGCAGGTGCACCACGCCGGCCTTGCGGCCGATCATCGAACCCAGCTTGACCTCCCATGCCAACTGCCTGAGCATCGCAAGATCGGGATGGGAAGAGCGGTAGTCCGAAATCGCCACCTCACCCGCGCCAACCACCTTTTCCACGTACACAAGGTCGTGCAGCACGCGGCCGGTCAATGTATCGGTGGGCAGGCCGTAGCTCCCGGAATAGATCCGGGTGGTCAATCCCTCGTCCTCCAGCGCGCGCGCCTTCGCAAGCAGCGCCGGCATTCCCCTCGTCACCGCGTCCGCGCCGAGGAGCCCCACCACCGTGCCGATTCCGGCTGTCAGAATTTCCGAGAGCATGATCTCCGGGATGCGGCTTCGGGGGCCCTCCTCTCCGCCGCCGCCCAGAATGTGCATGTGCTGATCGACCAGCGCGGGGCAGAGCGCGCGCCCGCCGCAGTCGATCAACGTGACGGGGTAGCCCGGCGCGGGCTCAATCCCCGGCCGCACCGCGAGAATTTTTTCCGGCGACAAAAGAACGTCCGCCGGGCCGATGTGCTCCGGTATGTAACAGTCCGCGTTTTTAAGTAGCAGCATACGCGCCTTTCCATAGAGTCGGCGTCCGCAGACAGCGCCTGCGAACGCCGTACGTCGCCCTTTATTCAGGATTCCGCGATCCGCCCCCCGTTTACGTGCATCACCTGTCCGGTGACGTAGGCCGAATCATCCGAGGCCAGGTAGACGTAGGCGGGCGCGAGTTCAAATGGCTGGGCGGCGCGCCCCAGCGGCGTATTTTTGCCAAACTGCGCGACTTCCCACTCGGTAAAGCTGGAGGGGATCAGCGGCGTCCAGACCGGGCCGGGCGCGACGGCGTTGACGCGGATGCCGCGCGACGCCAGCGAAAGTGCCATCGACCGGGTGAACGACACCACTGCGCCCTTGGTGGCTGAATAGTCGATCAACCGCTCATTCCCTTGATAGGCGGCGATGGATGCGGTATTGATGATGGCGCCGCCCGGCCTCATGTGCGCGAGCGCCGCCTTTGTCGTAAAGAAATACCCGAATACATTGGTTTCAAAGGTGTTTCGGAGCTGCTCGGCGGTGATGTCCTCGATGCTGTTTTGAGGAAATTGCACCGCGATGTTGTTGACCAGCACATTGAGCTTTGAAAAAGCGACAAACGCCTTATCGATCGCGGCTTTGGCGGCCGCTTCGTCCCGGAGGTCGCAGTCGATCAACAGGCATTTTTTGCCCTGCTGCTCAATCAGCTGCTTTGTCTCGTTCGCGTCGGATTGTTCGCTGAGGTACACGACCGCCACATCCGCGCCCTCCCGCGCGAACGCCACCGCCGCCGCCTGTCCGATGCCGCTGTCCCCGCCGGTCACCACGATGGCCCTTCCGGCGAGCTTGCCCGCCGGCTTGTAG
>JAEZTD010000130.1 GCA_023443705.1 Bacillota bacterium
CGGTCCGTCCCTCCCCGCAGATCGCCCACGCTCCGGCATACGTGACCGTCGCGCCGAATGCCAGGTAGGGAAGCATCTTCCAGCCGCTGACGATGGTGAAGAAAGCAAGGCTGAAGCCCATGAGCGCCATCCACCGCGCCCGCGCCGGGACGAGGCGGTACACCACCAGCGAAACAAGAAAGAACAGCAGGAACTGCGCCGACAGAATGGTCATGAGGCCGCTACACCTTCCTTAGGATGACATCCACCATTTCACCCACGTTCTTAAGGCCCGTGACTTCCATCATCGTAAATCTGAAGCCGAACTTCTTCTCGATGGCGATGATGAGGTTGATGTGCTCCAGGCTGTCCCAGTCCTCGATGTCGCTGGCCGTGGTTGCCTCGCCCACCGTGATGGACTCGTCGTCGAATTCGTCCCGAAACACCTCGTTCAGTTTCGCGAACACTTCTTCCCTGGTCATGCTGGATCCCCTTTCCTCTGAATGAGCGTCTTGTTCCTTTGGAAACCGGCCACCTCGGCCGTGAAGCGGCCGCCGCCATTGTCCGAGAAGCCGAGCCTTCCGTAGATATGTTGGACCATCGAATTCTTCGGGGTCTTGACGTACTCGCCGATCACCTTCCTATACCCGCTCTCCGCAGCCGCTTCGAGGATGTGGTTGATGATGAATTCCTCCATCCCGCGCTTGAGCACCCGACAGGACATCAGCCATTCGCTGATGAACAGCGCGTCCGCGTCCTGGCCCGGGTGGAGAACCGGCTTGTCCAGGATCACCACGGAGATCAGGCCGTGGTCCCCGAATTTGTCCTCCAGGCAGAAGTAGCGGGTGATGTAGCGGTCGTCGAGTGCGATGTCCTCGATCTCGGCCTCGGTATAGCGCACAGTCCGGAGGTTGAACTGGTTGGAGCGCTGGGTCAACTGCGCGATGCGCGGATAATGGAACGGATCAAACGGCTTAACCTCCGCCTTCATGGCCAACTCCCGGAGGTATTCCTCAAAGGAGCCCAGCTGGCACTGCATCTGGACGCGCCCCGCCTCGGCGCGGTACTGGTCCGTGCGGCCCAGATCCTCCTGCGTATAGGAGACGGTCTCAAAAAGGTTCAGGCTCTGAATGTGGCCCAGATAGAGCGCCGGGTCTTCGGGAAGCTCCGGCACCGTGATCTCCGGGATCAGCGACTTGACGAGATTGCGCTCAAAGGGGTTGTCGTCAAAGAACACCAGGCTGTCCATGCCGATGTTCAGCGTCTGCTGGATGTGGCGGATGTTCTGAGCCTTGTCCTCCCAGTTGGCGACGAACATGGAGAAGTCCTCCAGCCGCAAGACCATCTCCGGGTGTCTGAGGAAGGGCTCTTTGGCGGTCTCATCATTGTTTTTGGAGCAAACTGCCAGAAGAACGCCGCGGTTTTTCAGTTCCTTCAGCCAGGCCTGGAACGCACTGAAGGCGTGCCCCGCGCCGAGCTCGCCGATCTCGATGCCGTCCATGCCGTCGTCCCCGATGACGCCGCCCCAAAGGGTGCCGTCGAGGTCCAGAACGGCGCACTTCCTGATGCGCCCATTCAGCGCGTTCACCGTGTCCATGACGGATCGGGCCACGGCCGGAAGCGCGTCCATCGAGATGGGAACCTTCGCGATGTGGTACAGTTTGCTGTCGTAAAACGCGGCCTCGCCCACGGCCGCCCGGATTTCGTTCAGGTCAATCAGGTAGGCGTTCGCCACCTCCTGACACCCGTCCGCCAGAAGGCCGTTGAGCCTGTGAACCTGATAGGCGAACGAAGATTTCGTCTTTGGCGCAAAGTTGCCAAAGACGCGGTCGTCCCGCTCGACGAATGTGAATTGAAGGATGTTGGTAATGATGCGCCGGTTGATGCGCGCCCAGTAGTCGCGAACCTTTTCATATATGCTGCCGGCAAAGTCCGCGCGGGCTTCGGGTGCGGTGGCGCAGAAGGCTTCGTACAACTTCTCGACGCACATGTAGATCAGCATATACTTCGGTGCGAACTCGTATAACTCTGAGGAATCGTCCATCACCTGAGCGCCGATCTGGTCGTAATCTGCATCAAAAACATCGAGAGCGTATCCTTGCTCGAAGGCATATCCCTTGATCGCCGTCGCAAGATGCTGCGTCGCGCAATCGCCAAGTATTGCAAAACGATGCGGAACGAGGCCGGAAGCATCCTTCTTGCAGTTCTTCTTAAGACGCAGGTAGGAAAGTTCAGCCATTCGAGGCTTCCTCTCTTGTCTTCTCATTTGTTAACCGCGGATACTAACTTTAAGCTCACGAGCAAAATTCCGAGTATAATATGTTAATACTTTTGAATTATAGATCATGCGTATAGAGGGTGTCAAGTTATGCCCATGTTGATTCCTGCCAGATTCCAAAGACTACAGTCCGTAGACACCCTCGATTGTACCGAGGAAATCGCGCATCTTCACAAACCCCGTACCATCCTTCGTGTTGTGCTTCTACCGGTCGACCTGGATCGTTGCATACCGGAACAAAAGCGCGAGCACCACGCGCTGCCCGCGGCGAATCGCCCTCGAGCCCTGCGCATGAGGCCCGCGCCTCACAATCCGTTTACCCCTTGGCCTCTGCCTTCATCTCAGCAGCGCCTGAAGCCGCCCTTCCCGAGAAGAAGTACCAGCGCCAGCCCGGACAGCAGCAGCAGCGCAATCCATCCATATAGATTGCTGTCGTCACCAGTTTCCGGGGACTTTCCAATCACCGTCAGCGTCGCCGCCGCCGACCTGACCGAGCCTGCGCCGTTTTCCACAAGGCAGGCGACCGCGTACCCGTTGTGCTTAATCTCTAAGGCGGAGGTGGTGTAGGTGTCGGTCCGGGCGCTGGGCGCGTTGATCTTCGCCCAGCCCTTCGCGCCTTCCCGGTTTACGTACCACTGATACCGCAGCGTCCCGGGGCCAACCGCCTCAACCGTGAAAGTGGCTTTTTGCCCGACGGTCACCGTTCTGTCAGAAGGCTGTACGATGACCACCGGCTCTTCGGTTTTTACCAGAACTCCGGATGTGCCCGAGGCGACCGATCCTGCGTAGGTTTGTTCCGCCGTCTGTGCCATCACCGCCGAAGCGCCGGAGGGCAGATACAGGTACAAGATGCCGGATGCGTCTGTGTACAGGTCGTTTGTGCCGTAATATTCAGCGTTTCTCATGGCCAAACTCGCAACCGCGTTTCCAGGTTCACGTTCTCCAGCTGTACGCGGGTAAGAACCACCTCGCGATTCCCGTTACCGCTGCCGCTTTTTGGCGTTGATCCCATGCCGCCGCCAGAGTTTACCGACCCGCCGGAGATGATGACGCTGCCGCCGACGGTTCCGTTGGCGATTCCATCAGATCCGACGTTGACCGTGCCGCCGCTGATCATAACCGTGCCGCCGTTATAGCCGTAGAGGCCATTGGCGATGCCCGTGCTGTTTACCCTGCCCCCGCGGATGGTTACGGTGCCTCCGGCGCTGTACCAGCCGGTGCTCAGCCATCCCGTAACGGAGCCTCCGTTGATTTCAACCGTTCCGGCGCGGCCTCGCGCACCGCCCATTCCGATGGTGCTGCCAGTTACTGTGCCGCCATTGAC
>JAEZTD010000160.1 GCA_023443705.1 Bacillota bacterium
TCAAAACCCTGCGGTCTTTTCGGTGCAAAGGGAAAAAGCCTAAAGAGGCAAAGAAACCCTTCGGGATTTTCGGGCGGTGTTCGCGTCAGTGCAAATTTGCCCCACCGCCCTGATGCGCCCTTCGTAGAGGTGGTTTTATGCCACGCTACGCTGCTGCGCGCAAGGACACCGGTGGGGCAAACGTATTTCAGGCACAGAGGGGCGGCAGCGCAGGCCGGAAGGCCGCCAAGCGGGCGTCCAGGCGCTACGCCCCGTGGCCGCCGCAGCTGCCGCCGGGGATTTTGTCGGCGGGGACGCAAAGGAGCGCTTCCTCGCCCTTGATGCCTGCGGGCGCAAAGCCGTAGAGGGCGTAAAAGGTTTCGAGGCCGGGGTCGGCGCATGCGTAAACCGACGGCGCGTTCAGCTCCTGCGCGCGGAAGAGCAGCATGCGCATGATGAGGTCCCCAAGCCCCTTGCCGCGCTTTTTGGGCAGCACGCCGACGCAGCCGATCATAAAGTGGTCGCCGTCCAGGTACAGCCGCCCGGAACCGGCCGGGCTGTCGTCTTCGTCAAACACCAGCGCGTAGAACGCCATTTCGTCGTACCCGTCCGCACCGCCTTCGGAATGCCCTTCGTGGAGCGCCACCGCGCGGCGGACGCTGAGCACTGCGCCGATGTCGTCCGCCGAAGTCAGATATCTGCCTCGAATCATCGTTTCCTCCCTCCGCGGCAGGAATATGCCCGCCGCACGCCGAATTATCCATGAAAAGGAGCGTGAGCCCATGACGCCTGAAAAGATCGAGCGCATCAGTGCGCTGACCCGCCTCTCCCGAGAGCGGGAACTGACCCCGGAGGAACAGGCGGAGCGCGCCGAGCTTCGCCGGGAGTACGTGAACGACTTCAAGGCTTCCACCCGCCAGACGCTGGAAAACACCGTCGTCCAATACCCGGACGGAAGCCGCGTGCCGCTGAAGGACGCGCCCAAGGGTCAATCGTAGCCGAGCACACCGCTTATTGTAGCATCAGCGCCCCCAAAATTCAATCCGCCGCCCTGCGCGAAGCGGGCGGCGGATGTGTTTTGCTGTCCGGCGCTACGTCGCCTGGCGCGACGGCTGTTCGGCCATGTAAAAGGCGTAGCGCCCTTTTCCCGCGTATTTGGCGGAGTACATGGCCTGGTCGGCCTTTTCGAGCAGTGTTTCATAGCGGACGCCGTCCTGAGGAAAGCGGGCGATGCCCACCGAGATGGACACCGGCGCGCGCTCGGCGCGAACCTGGAAACCCTGCCGTACGACGGAGATCAGCCGGTCCACATTGCCGATGACGCCCTCCTCCGAGCGCACCCGGTCAAGGTAGACGATGAACTCGTCTCCCCCGATGCGTCCGGCAACGTCCGTCTCGCGGATGTTTGCGTGGATCGCCTGGCCCATTTTTCGCAGAACATCGTCGCCAAAGCCGTGGCCGCGGGTGTCGTTGATCTCCTTGAAGTTGTCAATATCCACATACAGCAGCGCGCCGCCCACATCCTCGCCTTCCGTCAGCCGCTGCTTGATGCAGCGCTCGGTTTCGATGCGGTTGAGAAGGCCGGTGAGCACGTCGCGGGTGGCCTGTTCGCGCAGGCGGCTGGTTTCCCGCACCACCTGATCGACGTTCGTAAGCTTGCCCAGCGCGCGGACGCAGCGGCCGGCGCCCTCGCCGCTCCACAGCGTGCGGACGACCACCTCATACCACTCGTACCAGCCGCGCTTGGTGAGCAGCCGCAGCTCAATCTTGATGGTCGGTTTGCCCGCGGAGGCGGAGGATATCGCCTGTTCCAGCGCGTTCCGGTCCCCTGGGTAGAGATAACGGCTCAGCACGTCGTCCACCGGAACGCTCCGGCGGATCAACTCGCCGTCGAAGTGGTCGGAAAACCGCCCGGAGAAGGAAAGCGCATCGTTCTCCACGTCGTAATCGATCAGCACCTCGCCCGAAAGTGAGGCGTAGGTCTTGTACTGCTCGCGCTCGTGCTCCAGCAGTTTGATTGCCCGGGGCGTAAAGCGCTCCGGTGCATCGCAGCTGTCGCTGATGGGTGAATCGCCCGTCATTTGCATCTCGTCCAGCGCCCGCTTCAGCCGAACGGCGACGAGATCCAGCGTGGCCAAAAGTTTTGGGTTAAACGCGCCGCAGTCGCCCTCTTCAATCATGACGAGCGCCTGTTCGTGGGAGAACGGCGGCTTGTACACGCGCTCGCTGGTCAGCGCCTCGTACACATCGGCCAGCGCCACCACCTGCGCCCAGAGGGGGATCGCGTCGCCGGAGAGGCCGCCCGGATAGCCGTTGCCGTCCCATCGCTCGTGGTGGCACAGGCAGATGTCCTTGCAGCAGGCGAAAAAGCGCTCACCGCCCGCCGAGGCGATCCGTTCGATGACCTCAGCGCCGTAGAGCGTATGGCGCTTCATGATTTCAAATTCCTCGTTGCTCAGGCGGCCGGGCTTGTTCAGGATGGTTTCGGGCACGGCGATCATGCCCACATCGTGCAGCGCGGATGCGCAGACGATGTCGTCGATCATGGTGTCGGACAGGATAAATTCCATATAGTGCTTGGACAGCGCCTGACAGAAAATTCTGGTGAAGAGGGAAATGCGGCGGGTGTGCTGCGCGGTCTCGCCGCTTCTGAATTCTACGATGGTGGAAAGAGCCTCAATGGCGTACCGGTTGACCCGTCTAAACTCCATCGTGCGCGCTTCGACCAGTTCGTCGAGGTTGAGGAGCGCCCGCTCGCTCTCCACAATGCGCTGTACGCGGCGCTTGATGATTTCGGCGTTGTAGGGCAGCTCGATAAAATCGGTTACCCCCAGCTGGATGGCGGCCGCGGCTTTCTCGGGTGAAATGCCGGAGGCGATCATCATCACGGGAATGCCCGGCAGGATGCCCCGCGAAAACATTTCATGAAGCATGTGCAGTCCGTCATGGTCGGGCAGTTCCATGGCGAGCACAATCAGGCCGATGCGCAGGCGGCTGTGCTCGATCTTCTCGAGCGCCTCGGCTGCGCTGCCGGCCTCCAGCACATCATATCGGTCGCGAAATATTCCGTGAAGAACTGCCCGGTCCCGCTCGATCCCGTGTACGATGAGCATGGAGGGCGCATCGGAGGTCATGTCCGTCTCCTCCTTCACCCAGCCGCAGGGCTTTGCCCAAACCCGCCATGCGGCGGCGAGGGCACACACCATGCCGAAAATTCCTGCTATAACACTATATTACCACGAAGACAACAATATGTGTCGGTTCTTTATAAAAAATTAACCACAAAACGCCCCATAAAATAACGCGTGCTGTGTCGGGCAGATGTGTTCGAATGCCGGATGTACGCCATCAGGCGAGTGTGCCACGTAAAAAAGCGCTCCGCGCGGGAGATTTCGCGGTTTCCATCAATCACCCGTGTGCGGGCCAAACAATAAAGTGTCCGCATTGGATACGCTCAAGGCGGCAAGCGAGTTTCCGTCCAGACAGAACCCGCCGACCGCCCATGCCGATGTATACAATTATACCACACGAAGTTCTGGCGCGCAATAGGTATCGCGCGCCGACAATCAGTCCTATATAAATCAGTTTTTCGCGAAATACGCCATTGCCACCGCGCCGGGGCCGGCGTGTGCGCCGACCACGCTGCCCAGCCACACGCCGGGCCCGTCGATGCCCACGATCCGCATCACTTCGCCCATCGTCTCCCGGTCACCCGCGTGGGCATAGGCCACGGGCAGATCCCTGTCGGCAGGTTCTCTTTCCAGGATCGCGCCGAGCCGTTTGAGGGCCGCTTTTGTGCCGCGCGCCTTGTCGATGGAGGTCACCTTTCCATCCCGGACCATGATGATGGGCTTGAGGGACAGGATCGTGCCCAGCGCGCCCTGCGCGCCGGAGAGCCGCCCGCCCTTGACCAGGTATTTCAGCGTGTCGATCATCGCGTAGACACGCAGCCGGAGTTTGAGCTTCTCCAAAGTAGCCGCGATGCGCTGCGCGCTCACGCCCTCGTCCCGAAGGCGCGCCGCCACCCGGATCAAAAGCGCAAGACCGATGGAGGCCGAGCCGCTGTCCACCACAAAAATATCGCTTCGCGCGGATTCGGCCTTGGCGATCCAGGCGGATTGGCCGGTGCCGCTTAAAAGCGCGGAGATTGTGATGACGAGAATTTCCTCGTTCGGGTGCCGCTCGAATTCTTCCCGGAAGTCCTCCGGCGTCACCATGGAAGTCGTGGGCATGTGGGCGCTCTGCTTCAGCAGCTCGAAAAAGGTCTCGTTGGTCAGATCTACCTTGTCCCGGTAGCCTTCGGCGCCAAAGTAGACCTTGAGGAGCAGGACGCTGACGCCCAGAGCGCGCGCCTCCTCGAGGGGCAGGTCGCAGGTGCTGTCGACGATGATGTGCATTCGATTCATCCCTTCGCGTATTGTTCAAAAAAATCCGACAGGAGCGACAGCGCCAGGGTCAGCCGCTTAAGGTCGTCCTCCTCCAGCACCCGCTCCACCTGGTCGAGCATGTCCCGGTGGAACGCCTCGTGTCGAACGTTGACCGCGCGCCCCGCCGCCGTGGGGGACACCCTGACCACGCGGCGGTCGTCCGGGTCTGAGCCGCGCTCGAGATAGCCCTTTCGGATCAGCGTGCCCACGGCGGTCGTCAGCGCGCCCACCGAGATGTTCAGCGCGCCGGCGATCGCGCTCATGGTGTTTCGGCCCTGCTTCTCCAGCGCCGCCGCGGCCTCGATCACGTGAACCTCCCGGACGGAAGGCCCTTCCTGTTCCCCGGAAAGCGCCCGCTCCTCCAGCGTCAGGATTTTGTTGAAGGTCCGGACAAAAAAAACATTCAGCTGTGTTCGCTGTACATCCGTCACGGCGGCCCCTCCGATTCCTTTTAACTTAAAACTATTTTAAGTTAAAAACTTATGCACTGCGATGCATTTTTGGCGATTTCACGGTTAAGTTCACATAAGTTTGGGCCCCCGCAATTTTGCGGGGGCCCAAACAGGCCGCCGGTGTGGTTGCGACAGCTTCAGCAGCAGTCGAGGAGGTTCAGGGAGGAGATCCACGCCTCCACGGCCTCCTGATACGCCTCGTAGGAGTCGACGGGTACCTCCGCGGTGAAGGCGAAGGAGCCGCTGTCCGTGGGGAAGGTCACCAGCACGCACTGGCGGGTGTCCTCGTTTTCGCCGGTCAGGAAAGAAGCCGCCGGGCGGGATAGGCCGCGACGGGCGCCTGATCCGCTTCGGCGACTTCCCGCGACTCGGGGTACAATTCTCCCAGAAACGCCTCGGCGGTAACATCCCCCGCCCGGTACGCCATGACGGCCACGGCCATGCCGTCGTCAATCAGGTAGGGCTGGGTGTAGCTGCCGTCTTCGAGGGTCTCACCGCCGTCGGGCTGGGCGCTTTCCGGGAGCGTGGCGGCGAAGAAGAGTCCCGCCGGCCCCAGTACCACTTGGGCCAGCGCGGCGGGCATCACCATGATGAGCGCGAGTAGAACCAACAAGACGCGACGGACCATTTCAACCACTCCCCCAATTTGTTTCGCTACTTTAAGACGCGGGCAGCGGCCAAGGCGTTCCAAAATGTGGCGAAAGCCCCCGCTAAATTTGCGGAGGCCGATATGGATTGTTGCCTTTTACGGTTTCGCGGCGGGCTTGAAGATCAGCGCGTTCAAAATCCCAAAGAGGATCGCGGCGGAAATGCCGCCCGCGGTGTTCGCGAGCCCGCCGGTCAGCGCGCCGATCAGGCCGTATTTATGAACCGCGTCGATGGCCCCCATTGCGAGGGAATAGCCAAACCCGGTCAGCGGCACCGTCGCGCCTGCGGCGGCAAAGTCCACCAGCGGCTTATAAAGCCCCACTGCGGTCAGGATCGCGCCCGCCACCACATACAGTACCAGGATGCGCGCACTGGTCAGTTGGGTTTTCAGGATCAGCACCTCGCCGATGGCGCACAGCACGCCGCCCACGATAAATACCTTCACAAACAGCCAAAATATGTCCATTACAGAGCCTCCAGCGAAACGGCGTAGGAAATAGAAGGGCTGCTCTCCCCCTGCTGGGTGGTGGCGGGGCTGAGCATCGCGCCCGAGCCCAGCGCCACGATGCGCCGGAAGGGCCCGGAGAGCATCGGCAGAAAGTGGGCGGACACCACCGACGCGATGCAGCCGCAGCCGCTGCCGCCGGCGTGGGCGTCCTGCTCCGGCCCGTAGAGCGACGCGCCGCAGTCGGTGAGGCGTCTGGGGTCAAGCGGGATGCCGCGCTCCGCCATCAGATCCAGGAGCAGTTCCCGGCCGATGATCCCCAGGTCGCCGGTGACGATGTGGTCATAGTCCCCGGGCTTTCGCCCGGTATCCTGAAGGTGGGCCGTCAGCGTGTCCGCGACGGCGGGCGCCATCGCCGCGCCCATGTGGTTGGCGTCCTTGATCTCAAAGTCGATGATCCGCCCGACGGTGCCGTGGGTCAGCCTGCACAGCCCCTTGTCCCCACGCATGATGAGCGCCGCGCCGGCGGCGGTGGCCGTCCATTGGGCGGAGGGCGTGCGCTGGCTGCCGAGTTCCAGCGGGAAGCGGTACTGGCGCTCCGCCGCGCAGAAGTGGCTGGACGCGGCGCACACCGCGGTGTCCGCGAGCGCGCCGTCCACCAGCACGCCGCCCAGCACCAGCGATTCGACAAAGGTCGAGCAAGCGCCGTAGAGCCCGAAGAACGGGATGCCCAGTGATCGGGCGGCAAAGCCCGACGCGGTGATCTGGTCCTGCAAATCCCCCGCCAGCATCAGGTCCACGCTCTTGATCGTCATGCCCGCCTTGGACGCGCACAGTTCGACCGCCCGGCGCACCATTTCGCTCTCGGCCTGCTCCCAGGTGTTCATGCCGAGCAGGTCGTCCGGGAGTATCACGTCAAAATCCTTCCCCAGCGGCCCCTGTCCCTCCTTGGGGCCGACGATGGACGCTGCGGCGCGTACGACCGGCCTCTCATCGTAGACAAACGTGCGCCTGCCCGCGCGGGTCATGAAAACCACCTCTCGGCGACATAGTAGATGAGGCCGATGACGATCGACGTCGTCACGCCGTAGGCGATGACCGGCCCGGCCAGAAGGAAGAGCTTCGCGCCCAGTCCCAGCACCAGCCCTTCCCGGCGAAACTCCATCGCCGGTGCGGCCACGGAGTTGGCAAAGCCGGTGATCGGCACGATGGAGCCGCCGCCCGCGTATTCGCCGATCCGGTCGTAAACGCCGAGGCCAGTCAGCGTCGTGCCCAGAAACACCAGAACCGACGGCGTAAACACACTTTGCGCCGCCAGGTTGAGCTTTAAGACCTCGGCGCCGAAGATCGTGATCGCCTGTCCGATCATGCAAATCAGCCCGCCCACCCAGAACGCGCGCAGGCAGTCCCTGACCATGTGGCTGCCCGGCGTGCGCTGGGCGACCAGCTTCTTGTACCGCTTGATCTTATCGGCCTGGCTCAAACCGACACCCCCGCCATGACCAGCACCGCGTCCCGAAAGGCACGGCTGTCCGGACGATTCAGAAGGATCAGCGCCAGCACCGCCGCGGCCAGGATCAAAAGGATCAGCCCGGCCACGAGCCACGCGGCCGGCCGCACATGCCATCGATAAAACAGAAAAACCACCCCTTTTGCGCTTGTTCCATCTCAATTATGGACAAACGCGCAAGGGAATATTACAAAACAGCCTCGCGGAATATGCGCTCCTCTCCAATCCACGCATCAATAAATTCACGGCCCTCGTGAGTCTGGTCGATCAGCTCCAGCGCCGAGCGGGCCGTCCGCACAAAAACCGGATCCAGCGCCCGGGTGCCCGCGGGGGCCAGCGGGCACATGGCGAACGCCCGGCGGTCCACCCTGAGCGCCAGTGCGCCGCCCTTTTTCCGGTACGGCGTCAGCGGAAAGATGCGGCAGCCCAGCGGGCGCATCTCCCTCGGACACCGCCCCCCGCAGGTTAGGACGCCGTCCTCCACCCGCGCCCAGGCCGCGCCTTCGTACAGCGCCGCCTCGCCGGGGAAGAGCGTCACGCCGCCCTGGCCGTCCTCGTCCGTCTGGCAGCACGCGGCGGCGCAGAGCGCGCCGCAATCGGTTTTCAGCGGCGTCAGGTTTTCCAGCATTTTTCGAGCCGTTTCCATCTCTTTTCGCATATGTCCTCCAAGTGAAAATAATAGTTGCATTGCCTGATGACGGGTGATATAATACAATCACTTTGAAAACAAGGAGGTGCATTTCTACATGGCTTATGTCATCAACGATGAGTGCATCAGCTGTGGCGCCTGCGAGGGTGAGTGCCCCGTCAGTGCGATTACCCCGGGCGATGGCAAGTATGTCATCGATGCCGAAACCTGTATTTCTTGTGGTGCGTGCGCAGGGGTTTGCCCTGTGGGTGCCCCGGTTGAAGCTTGAGTCGAGCTCATCGAAGAGGGCGGCCTGAAAAGGGCCGCCTTTTTTGTTGCAAATGAAATCCCGCGGCGCGGTCTTTCATTTGAGGTGGATGGTACCCGTAAGCGGGTTCCATCCACCTGAGGAACGGGCCGGTTTCCTGAAACGCGGCGAGCGTTTCCGGGCGGAAACCGGAGCGGGTGTGCTTTGCCCGTCGGCCGGGCACGCTCGGCCTTTGGGGGAAAGCCAAATCCGCCGTGCATGCCGTCGGATTTGATTAAACATCGGGAGGGCTTCGGCCATCCCGATGCCCTCCCGGAAAAGCTCCGGTACCTGCGCCCGTTTCTTCGCGGCGCACTTCTATTTCTTCGCAGCTTCTGCCGCCAGGATCAGCGCGCCGGTGACGCCGCTGTGGATGCCCAGCCCCGGCGGCACGATGACCTCGTCAATATGGTTTAGAACCTGATCGGCGGCCACGTAGCCGTTGAGCAGCTCAAGCGTCTTCTCACGAATCATCGGGAACAGGAATTCCTCCTGCATGATGCCGCCACCCAGCACGATCTTTTCAGCGGAAATTGAGACCAGCGCCGTCACGCAGAACTGCGCCAGGTAGTAGGCCTCGATCTCCCAGGCGATGTGATCCCGGGGCAATTCCCTCGACGGTACGCCCCAGCGCTTGTCGATGGCGGGCCCGCAGGCGAGGCCTTCCAGGCAGCCGTCATGGTAAGGGCAGACGCCGTGTGGCATCGGGTCTTCGGGGTGGATGCGCAGGAGCATGTGGCCCCACTCCGGGTGCACCATGCCGTGAACCAGCTGTCCCTCCGCCACGACGCCCGCGCCGATGCCGGTGCCGACCGTCACGTACACGCAGCTCTTCAGGCCCTTCGCCGCGCCCATGCGGAATTCCGCCAGCGCTGCGCCGCCCACGTCCGTATCGATGCCCGCGGGCACCTTCAGCGCGTCCTTGAACGCCTGAAGCAGCGGGTAGTTGGCCCAGCCGGGTTTGGGCGTGGTGGTCACATACCCGTAGGTGGGCGAAGCCGGGTTCAGATCGAGCGGCCCGAAGCTGGAAATGCCCAGCGCCTCAATCCCCGCCTTTTGAAAGTACTCGATCATCGGCGGAACCGTCTCCGCCGGGGACAGGGTGGGGAATTTCGCCCGGTCAAGGATGGTTCCGTTTTCGTCGCCGATCGAACACACCATTTTGGTGCCGCCGGCCTCCAGCGCGCCAAGCCGCATCGCGCATCGCTCCTTTTGCTTTATTGCGACAAAATTATACCATGCGGCGGCGCGCAAAAGCAAGCGAACCGCCCCCGCGGCCAGGCGCCCGTTCCACATCGCTAAAAATGCGCCCGCGCGTAGACGCGCGGGCGCAGCTGGCTGTGGAAGTTTTTTGATTACGCCGATATCGTATCGCTCCGAGGCGCGCCCACCTTGTCCGCCACCAGCGCGATGAATTCGCCGTTGGTGGGCTTATCCTCGGCGGAAA